>JBKICO010000124.1:0-3598 GCA_046567065.1 Acidobacteriota bacterium | reverse complement strand
ACGAGCCTGCTCTGCGCGGCGGCCAGGGCGTCGTAACCCGGCCCGGCCACGGACTCCTGCAGCGTGGAGGACTTCCACACCAGCAGCTCGCCGTGGGAATCCAGGATGGACCAACTGGCCCGCAGCTGGGCCGACTGCCCGGGCGCGCCGTCGAAGCGCAGCACCTGCAGGGCCACCTGGTAGTCCGGTCGCACGCCCACGGGCCAGGGGTGCAGCACCAGGGGGCTGGCGCAGAGCGAGCCCTCCAGGTTCTCCAGCAGCACGCGCTTGAAGTTCTCCTGCAGGGGCTCCACCCACTGCTCGAAGTCGGCCACGTGCATCTGGTTGCCGCTTTGGCGCACCACCACCTGGGAGCGGTCCAGGTAGGCGGGGAAGTCCACGGGGCCCACGCCCAGCGAGAAGCAGGGCGCCTTTGCGGCCTTGGCTTCCTGGGCGGGCGCGGCCTCCTGCGCGGAACTCAGGGAATAGAAGTGCGTGGGCGCGCTCTTGCCGCAACCCGCCAGCAGGGCGGCGGCCAGGCAGAGCAGCAGGAGCGGGGCGATGCGGTGCTGTGCGTTCATGTTCCGTTATCTCCTGGGGCCGCCCTTGCCTTGCAAGAGCGCTTCGGGGTGGCGTTCGAGGGTGTCGGCCAGGGCGCGGATGGACTTGGCCGCGGCGGCCATTTCGTTCAGGGCCCGGTTGAGGTCCGTGACGGTGGGCGAATCCTGGTTGATGACCTTCTGGATGCTCGCCGTGGCGGTCCGGGCCTCCTTGAGGGTGGCGTTGAAATTGTCGATGGTCTTGTCCGCGGCGCTGGCAAGGGAGTCGGCGCGGCGGTCCAGGTTCTGAGCCAGGCTGGAGAAGTGCTGGATGGCCGCATCCAGGTTCTTGGCCAGGGGGTCGATGCGGGCCTTGAGGTCGGCCATGACCTCGGTGGTCTGGCTCAGGGCCAGGTTCACGTTGGCCGGAATCTTCTCGGTCTGGGGGGAGTTCACGAGTTTCTCAACGCCGGTCACGGCCGCCAGGATTTTGTCCACCAGTTCGGTTAGCGGCAGGGAGCGCAGCGTGTTGGAGAACTGCTCGAAGGCCGAAGGCACGGTGGGTATCTCGGCCTCGCCCTCCTTGCCTTTGAGGTTCACCGGGGTGTCGGGCATGAAATCGAGCGAGACGGCCAACTGCCCGGTGACGAAGCTCTGGGTGACCAACTGGGCGCGCAGCCCTATCTTGATGAGCCGCTCCAGCAACTGGGTGATGTTCTCGCCCGTGACGGTGAGCAGGGTGGCGTTCCTGGGGGCGCTGCGGAAACTGATCTTGCCGCTTTCGAGTTCGATGCTCACGGGGATGGTGAAGTGCAGGGATTCCGCATTGGCCTGCACGCCGATGCTGGTGACGGTGCCCACGGGCACGCCCCGGAACAGCACGGGCGAGCCGATGGTGAGCCCGCTCACGGAGTTGTCGAAGTAGAGCACGAACTTGTGCTTCTTGGTCAGAAACATGCCGGAGCCGAAGGCGGCCACGGCCAGCACCGCCAGGATCAGGGCTCCCAGCACGAACAGGCCGATCATGCTCTTGTTGACTTTGGTGCTCACGCGGACGCTTCCTTTTGGCCGTGGGCCGGGCGTCTATTCCTTGCCCCTGGTGAGGAAGCGCCTCAGCAGGGGGTCGGTGGTGGTTTCCAGCAGGGTCGTGGGGTTGCCGCTTGCGGTCATGGTGCGGGTCTCCACGTCCAGGTAGACCGAGTTGCTGCCGATGTCGAAGATGCTGGCCAGCTCGTGGGTTACCACCACGAAGGTGGCCTTGAGGCTGTCGCGCAGCTCCAGGATCAGCTCGTCCAGCAGGTGGGCGCTCACCGGGTCCAGCCCGGCGGAGGGCTCGTCGAAGAAAAGGATGTCGGGGTCCAGGGCCATGGCCCGGGCCAGGCCCGCGCGCTTGCACATGCCGCCGCTGATCTCCGAGGGGTAGAAGTCCTCGAAGCCGGAGAGCCCCACCAGGGCCAGCTTGAGGGAGGCCAGCTCGCGGATGTCCTTGGGCGGGAGCGAGGTGTACTGCTGCAAGGGCAGGGAGATGTTCTCGGCCAGGGTCATGGAGCTGAACAGGGCGCCGCTCTGGAAGAGCACGCCGGTGCGCCGCAGGATGGCGGAGCGCTTCTCGTCGTCCACGTCCCACAGGCTGCCCTGGCGGTAGGTCACGGTGCCCCGGGCGGGCTCCTTGAGGCCCACCAGCACGCGCAGCAGCGTGCTCTTGCCGCAGCCGCTGCCGCCCATGATGATGAAGATGTCGCCCTGCTTCACGGTGAAGTTGAGGTCGCGCATGATGACGAAGTCGCCGTAGGCGACGGTCAAATCGCTGACCTGGATGCGCGGTTCGGCAGTGCTGGCGTCTGCTTGCATGGCCTAGAATCCCAGTATTTCGCAGAGCACGGTCAAGACGGCCGTGGCGATGATGATGCTCATGATGCTGGTGACCACCGCCGAAGTGGTGGCCTGGCCCACGGCCAGGGCGCTGCGGCCGCAGCGCATGCCCCGGTAGCAACCGGCCAGGGCGATGAGCACGCCGAACACGGTGCTGTGGGTGAGCCCGATCCAGAAGTTGGCCAGCGGCACGGACTGCCAGGTGGTGGTGAGGTACTGCAGGGGGTTGATGTCGAGCATGACGACGCCCACGATGAATCCGCCCAGCACGCCCATGAGGTCGGCGTAGACGCACAAGAGCGGCATCATCAGCACCAGGGCCAGCATGCGCGGCAGCACCAGGAACTCCGTGGGGGAGAAGCCGAAGGTGCGCAGGGCGTCGATCTCCTCGTTGACCTGCATGGTGCCCAATTCGGCGGCGAAGGCCGCGCCGGTGCGGCCCGCCATGATGATGCCGGTCATGATGGCGCCCATGACCCGGACCATGGCGATGCCCACGATGGTGGAGACGTAGATCTGCGCCCCGAACTGGCGAAGCTGGATCGCGCCCACGAAGGCCAGGATCAGCCCCACGAGCAGGCTGATGAGCGAGACGATGGGCAGCGCGTCCAGCCCGCTCTGCTTGATGAGCGAGAGCAGCTCCGAGCGCTGGAAAACGGCCCTGCCCCGGACCAGGTTCAGGCAGGACAGGGTGACGTCGCCCAGAAATTCGGTCAGGCCCTCGAAGCTGTCGCGCACGGAAAGGGCCAGGCCGCCCAGGCGCTCCAGGAAGGGCTCGGTAACGGCGTGGCGCGCCGCGCCCTTGCGCTCGGGCACCTTGGCCGCCAGGTCCAGCAGGGAGGCCACGCCCTCGGGCAGGCCGGAGAGGTCCGCCTGGACTCCGGCTGCGGCCGCCTTGGCCAGCACGGCGCGCAGGGCGCTCAAGAGCGAGCTGTCCCACCCCGTGACGCCGGAGGACTCGAAGGCCAGGCGCGCGGGGCGCGGCGTGGCCTCCAGTGCGCGCAGCAGGGCCGCCGGGGAGGTGTCGGGCGCGGGAGCCGGGGAGGTGATGAGCCACGGCCCGGAAAGGGTGGCCAGCAGCGCCCCGGAGGCGGCGCTCACCCGGCAGGAGGGGGCGGGGCTGTTGGTGTCTGGTCGCTGCATGTGTTTGGTTCCTGGCAAATCAGCGGCACTCTGGCAAAAGAGGCCCCAAAGATCAACGCCGCATC
>JBKICO010000123.1:0-3968 GCA_046567065.1 Acidobacteriota bacterium | reverse complement strand
GGGCAGCGCGCCCTGGATGGAGTAGCCGCCCTCCAGAACGGCGATCTGCGCGCCCAGGCGGCGGGTCAGCTCGGCGTAGCCCTGGGCGGAGAAGGCCATGTTGGTGATGGGGTCGGAGAAGTGGTTGTCCTGCCCGGCGGAGTTGATGACGATCTCGGGCTGGAAGCGTTCGATGAGCGGCAGCACCACGTGGTCGAGCATGTGCAGGAAGCCCTGGTCCCCGGTGCCGGGCAGCAAGGGGATGTTGCAGGTGGCCCCCATGGCCGTGGGGCCGCCCAGCTCGTAGGGGAAGCCGGTGCCGGGGTAGATGGTGCGGCCGTCCTGGTGCATGGAGATGAAGAGCACGTCCGGGTCGTGCCAGTAGATGTCCTGGGTGCCGTCGCCGTGGTGGCAGTCGGTGTCCACTATGGCGATGCGGCGCACGCCGTAGCGCTCCCGCAGGTACTCCACCATCACTGCCTCGATGTTGATGGTGCAGAAGCCGCGCGTGCCGTGCACCACGGACATGGCGTGGTGGCCCGGCGGGCGCACCAGGGCGAAGGCGCGCTCAGCCTCGCGCTCCATCACCAGCCGCGCCGCGCGCATGGCCCCGCCAGCGCTGACTAGGTGGGAGGAGGTGACCACGTGCTCCACGTCCGGGAAGGTGAAGTGGGCCAGGTCAACGTCGGGGACGCGGGCCAGGTCGGGCTTGTATTCGCGGATGCCCGCGATGTCGAAGAGGCCTTCTTCGCGCAGTTGGTCCTGCGTGTAGAGCAGGCGCTCCTGGCGCTCGGGGTGCGTGGGGCTGATGGCCCAGTCGAAGGCCGGGAAGAAGACCACGCCCAGGGAGTTGCGCGCTTTCAGCATCGGCTGCCCACCGCCTTGCGGTAGCCCGGGAGCACCCCGGGCCGGATCTGGCACTTCACGCGGATGCTGCGGCCCACGAGCATGTCGTCCTCCACCATGTTGAAGCTCTGGGCCTCCACGGTCTCCACCAGGGCGTCGGGGTCGGGGATGCGCAGGTGTTCCAGGTAGCCGCGCAGGTGGCGGGCGGCGTCGTCCTCGGCCTGCTCCAGTTTGTAGTCGCCGCCCACGGACTCCTCCACGTCCAGCCCGGGGATGAGCATCCGGCCGCGCTGGGTGTCCGCGAAGAGTTCCGCCGAGAGCGTGGGGCGCGAAAGGGCCGCGCCGATGGCGTTGGCCACCGCGTAGCTCTCGGGCACCAGGACCTCCTCGGGGAAGGCTTCGCCCAGCAGGCCGGACATGGCCCGGGCCGGGCCGCCCATGACGTAGACCCGCCTGGGCGTGACGCGCTTGCCCTCCAGCAGCTCGTAGATGGTGTAGACGGGGCGGTCGTTGACGGAGCGGGTGAGGTCGATGACGGCGGCGCGGATGGAGGTCACGGCGGCCAGGGCGGCGTCCTGGGCCAGGGTGGGGCCGTCGGTGTCGTGCTTCGCGGCCAATTCGTTCAGGCCCCGGCGCGAGGCGGCGGTGTCGCCCAGGTCGGCGGCGCCCAGCACGTTGAGGGCGTCGGTGAGCGTGGGCGTCTGCCCGCCCTCGCACATGGCCGGGCCGAGGCGGCGCGGGCCAACGCGCACCTGGCCGTCCGCCACGCTGATGGCCGAATCCCCGCCGATGCCGATGGAGCGGGTCTTGAGGGCGCGCACCAGGGTGGGCCGCCCGGAGATCACCGCGCCCTCGGGGCTGGTCAGGGGCGCGCCGTCGGCGAAGAGGGCGATGTCCGTGGTGGTGCCGCCGATATCCAGGATGACCGAATCCTCCTGGATGTCGCACACGGCCATGATGCCCATGACCGAGGCGGCCGGGCCGGAGAGGATGGATTCCACGGGGAACATGCGCGACATGGAGAGCGGCATGGTGCCGCCGTCGGCCTTGAGGATGTTCACCCGCGCGCTCATGCCCAGGCTCACGGCGCAGCGCTGCACCGCGTCCGCGAAGCGGTTGAACACGCGCCAGACGGCCGCGTTGAAGGCGGCGGTGTGCACGCGGCGGCCGAAGCCCAACTGGCCGGAGAACTCGTGTCCCAGGGTGACGAAATCGGCCTGGGGGTGCACCAGCTCCTTGAGGGTTTCCTCGAAATCGGTGTTGCGGGGCGAGAACTTGCCCACGCAGGCGTAGACGCTCACCCCGGCGCGGCGGCAGGCCCCGGCGTGCTCGCGGGCGGCGGCCAGGTCCAGGTGGGAGGTGATGCGGCCGCGATGGTCGGTGCAGCCGGGGATCACGCGGTAATGCTCGCCGATGGAGTAGGCCTGCGGGTCGATGCCCGGCCCGGCGGCCACGAACACGCCCACGGGCTCGACGAGACCCTCGACGATGGCGTTGGTGGAGAGAGTGGTGGAGAGGTTCAACCGGCTGATGCGCCCGGCCCCGGCCTCGGGCACGATGCGGCCCAGAACCTCGCGGATCGAAGAAAGCAGATCGGTACGGTTCGTCTTGGCCTTGGCCCAGGCCAGCAGGCCCTCCGCACCGACCAGAACCGCGTCGGTGTGCGTGCCCCCCACGTCGATACCCAGCAGCATGCTCAAACCTAGCACATGCCCACCGGGAACACCATTGCCAAAGAGCCCTTACGGGCGCTGTTAGCCGAGGAATTCCTGCCGTTCGTCGAAAAATGCGCTTTTTTCCGGCGGGTTCGCCCTCAAGGGAAGAGCACGCCCACCACGGCCCCGGTCATGAGCGAGGCCAGGGCCCCGGCGGCCAGAGCCTTGAGGCCCATGTTGGCCACCTCGGCGCGGCGCTCCGGGCAGAGCGCGCCCAGCCCACCTATGATGATGCCCACGCTGCCCAGGTTGGCGAAGCTGCACATGGCGTAGGTCAGGATCAGCCGCGAGCGGGGGCAGAGCGCGTCCGGGGGCAGGTTGGCCATGTCGATGAAGGCGATGAACTCGTTGAGCACGATCTTGGTGCCCAAAAGGCTCCCGGCGGTCTGGGCCTCGGCCCAGGGCACGCCGATGAGCCAGGCCACGGGCGACATGACCCAGCCCAGGATGCGCTGCAGGGTCAGCGGCGCGCCCCAGAGGTCAGGTGCTGCGCCCAGGCCCAGGTTGACGATCTTCACCAGGGCCAGGAACACGATGAGCATGGCCAGGATGTTCAGATAAAGCTGCAGGCCGTCCCAGGTGCCGCGCGCCACGGCGTCCATGGAGCCGGTGGCCGGGGAGGGCGGTATCTCGCGGCCCAGGGTGGGCTGGTTCGATTCGGGCAGCATCAGCGCGGCCATGGCCAGGGCGGCAGGGGCGTGGATGACCGACGCGGTGAGGATGTGCCCCAGCGCGTCCGGGATCACGGGGCCGAGCACGGCGGCGTAGAGCATGAGCATGGTGCCCGCGATGCAGGAGAGGCCCGTGGCCATGAGCGCGAACATCTCGCTTGGCGTCAGGCGGTTCAGGTAGGGCTTGATGAGCAGCGGGGCCTCGATCATGCCCAGGAAGATGGTGCCCCCGGCGGCCACGCCCAGCGCCCCGCCCAGGCCCATGCTCTTGGAGAGCACCCAGGAGAAGCCGCGCACCACGTAGGGTAGGACGCGCCAGTAGAAGAGCAGCGAGGTCAGCGCGCCGATGACGATCACCAGCGGCAGCGCCTGGAAGGCCAGGATGAAGCTCTGTCCGGGCTTTGGTTCGGGGAAGGGCACCGGGCCGCCGCCCAGATAGCCGAAGACGAAGCTGGTGCCCGCGCGGGTGGCCTCCTCCATGCCCAGGACAACCTTGTTCAAGGCCATGAAGAGGCCGGAGAACGCGGGAACCTTGAGCATGAGCCCGGCGATGGCGAACTGGAGGGCGACCCCGCCCAGGAGCATGCGCCAGGGCACGGTGCGGCGGCTGGAGCTGAGCAGCCAGCCAGCGAAGATCAGGACGAACAGGCCGAGGAGGCTGTGGAGCATGGAGGGTCTCCCTGGTGGGGTGGAGGAACAGACCAGGGGCGCCGCCCCTGGACCCCGCCAAAGGGACGATGTCCCTCTGGACTCCCGT
>JBKICO010000122.1:0-3518 GCA_046567065.1 Acidobacteriota bacterium | reverse complement strand
CGGGTGGCCCGGTGCGGGCAGCCGCCCCCGGGTTCAATCCCCCGAGTCCGCGCCCTGGCGCGGGCTCACTTGCCCTCGCCGCCCTCGCCGTCTCCGGCTTCGTTCTTCCAGTCGTCGCCCGGCTTCATGCCGATGGACTCCCAGAACATCTGGATTTTGTCGCGCCCTGTAGCGGGGATGAGTTCCGGCCGCGTGGCCTCGCCGGACGCGTCCGCGTCCCGGTCTTCGCCGCAGCCACAGGAGCCGCGCTTGAAATCGTCGTCGCCGCGCATGGATGCACCTCCGTATTCGAGAGGCCGGGCCATAGTTCGCCCTGGCCCCGGGGTCAAGCTCCGGGGTCAACCTCCCGGGTGCGCTGCCGCGCAGACCGCTAGTGGCCGGGCCGCTCCTGCACGGTGCGCATGGAGCGCCTGATGGCGGATTCGATGTGGGAGTCCTTCACGGGCTCGGAGAGCACGATGGTGCCGAACTGCCTGTAGCGCGAAGGCAGCAGGTTCAGGGCCAGGGCGAATATGTCCTGCACGTCCAGCGGGTCCGGCTGATAGCCGGGCGTCTCGGAGAGCACCTTCTCCAACAGTTTGGCGACCCGCGCCTCGTTCTTGTTGCGGATCTTGCTCACGTCCACGCCGCACACGGTCATCTCGGGTTTCGGCATCCCTTGCGCCTCCGTATCGGATATGCTCGCGCTCTTTAGTGAATATACGGCAGACCCCGGCCAAACCCAAGTGTTTTCCGAATGCCGAGGCCGCCGCCCAGCAACCAGCCCCGTCCCCATGGCGCGGCCCAGCCGTGCGGACGCAAAAAAGGGGGAGGGACCGTCCGGTCCCTCCCCTCTTCATTGCTTCGCCGCGCACGCCGCCGGCTTCAGCGCTTCTTCTCGTGCCAGTTCCAGGCCGTGCCCACGATGGTCTCGATGTCGCCGTACTGCGGCTTCCAGCCCAGCAGCTTGTAGGCCTTGTCCGCGTAGGCGTAGAGGCCCGGCGGGTCGCCTGGGCGGCGCGGGCCTTCCTTCACGGGCGTGACCTTGCCCGAGACCTTCTCCACCGCGCGGATCACCTGGCGCACGGTCTGGCCGTTGCCGGTGCCCAGGTTCACGATGAGGCTCTCGTCCTTGTCCTGGAGATATTCCAGGGCCTGGATGTGGGCCACGGCCAGGTCGGTCACATGGATGTAGTCGCGGATGCAGGTGCCGTCCGGGGTGTCGTAGTCCGTGCCGTAGATCTCCACGTGGCCCCTGCGGCCCTGGGTGGCCTGGATCACCAGGGGGATCAGGTGGGTCTCCGGGTCGTGCTCCTCGCCGATCTGGCAGTCGGGGTCGGCCCCGGCCGCGTTGAAGTAGCGCAGGCAGGCGTGACGGATGCCGTAGGCGTGGTCGAAGTCCCGCAGGGTCTGCTCCATCATCAGCTTGGTCCAGCCGTAGGGGTTGATGGGCTTCTGGGGGTGGTCCTCGCGCAGGGGCAGTTCCGTGGGCACGCCGTAGGTGGCGCAGGTGCTGGAGAACACGATGTTCCTGCAGCCCGCGCGCCGCATGGCCGAAAGCAGCGAGAGCGTGCCCGCCACGTTGTTGCGGTAGTACTTCTCAGGGTCGGAGACGGACTCGCCCACGTAGGCGAAGGCCGCGAAGTGCAACACGGCCACAGGCTCGTACTTCTTGAACACCAGATCGAGCTTGTCGCCGTCCAGGATGTCGCCCACGATGAGCGGACCCCACTGCACGGCCCACTCGTGGCCGTAGACCATGTTGTCGTAGGTTATGGGCTCGTACCCGGCCTGCTTGAGGGCCTTGCAGGTGTGCGAGCCGATGTAGCCCGCGCCGCCCGTCACCAGGATGTTGCCTTTCATTGCGTGGCTCCCGCGTTATCCTCGGCCTGGCCGAGCACGACCTCGCGCCCGGTCCAGGTCATGGTCAGTTCCCGGTAGAAATTCGTCGCCCTGATGGAGAGGGCCACCTTCTGGCCCGGCTCCAGCTTCTCCACGCCCAGCAGCTTCGCGGGCAAGAGCCCCTCCACCTGGATGTGCGGCAGGGGCTTGTCCAGTGCCTGGACCAGCTCGCCGTTCAGGCGCTCCACGGGCTTGCCGTCCTCGTAGCGCCAGAGCAGGGCCGTGATCTCGTAACGGCCCGGCCAGACGCTGTGCGGCCTGGGCGCCAGGTGCACCCCGAAGCTGCGCGGGCCTGCGCCCGCATCGGCAGTTATAATGATTTGATAGGTTTCGCTCAAGGGGAACTCGCCCTGATAGTCCAGCAGGGAGAGGTCCACGTAGTTGCCCGCGATGTTCACGAAGGAGAGCCCCTCCGGCCCCCAGGCCAGGTGGAAGTCCCCGAAGGGCACGTAGGGCTTGGGCGCGGAAAAGCCCAGCAGGCGCGTGCCGCGCTTGTCCGGCCAGTCCAGCAGGGAGCCGTCCGTGACGTTCTTGGGCGCGGCCGTGCGCAGGATCACCGTCTCCAGCCCATTGCCCGGGGCTCGCTCCCAGCGGGCGGCGGCGTGGATGGCCGGAACCGCCGCGTTGGTTTTGGTGAAGGCCTCGGTGAGCAGCTCGTAGGGCTTGTCGTGGATGTCCACCAGGCCCATGTTGAAGTCCTCCCCGTCGCTGCGCCCGCCCGTGGGCTCGTCCGCGAACTGGAACCAGTGCACCGCCGCCACGTTGGGGAAGGAGGCGAAGTTGCGCATGGCCGACGAGGCCCCCTTGGCGCGCTGCTCCTGGGTCTTCACGTGCATCAGGTGGCCGTTGTTCACGTTGCCGCTGCGGTTCTCCTCGGCGGCGAAGAAGAACTCCGAGATGAGCACGGGCGCCGGGCTCAGCTCGCGCAGGCCCTCGAAGTAGTACGGGGCCACCCAGCCGTCCTCGCAGTCCACGTTGTAGTTGGTGGAGAGCACGTCCACGAAGCCGCGCTGGGCCAGCACCGCGTCCTGGTTGTAGTAGAGCGGCAGCCTGTCGCCCACCACCAGGGCCTTGGGGTCGGCCTTGCGCATGGCCAGGAAGGCCAGCTCGTAGTAGCGCCGGGCGATCCGGTAGGTGAACTCGCCGATCACCTTGATGCCGTTGCCCCCCGGGCGCAGCTTGAGCGCCGCCCCGCTCTCCTTGAGCTTCTCGAAGCTGTCGAAGCCGGGGGCGGGCACGAAGTCGGCCAGCAGCTTCTCCCACTTGCCCTCGTAGCGCTCGTGGAGCAGTTGCCACAGCTCCCGCTTGGAGCTGAAGGCCCAGCCGCGCTCCAGGTGCCACAGGAACAGCGGCGCGTTCCACCAGCCCACCTCGTTGTCCGTGAAGTAGCCCAGGATGCGCGGGTTGTCCTTGTAGGGGGCAGTGATCTCGGCGGCCACCTCGTCGGCGGTGGGCTGCATGGCGGGGTCGAAGATGTCGTACCAGTGCAGCTTGGAGTTCCGGCCCAGGTCGATCTCGGGGATGATGGGCAGGCTCATGTCCAAAGTCGGGTCGGACCAGCCCCCGGCGGGGTTGAAGCCCCAGGAGGTCAGGCGGGACTGCGCGGCCTCGGCCCAGGATTTTTTGTCCGGGTAGGT
>JBKICO010000121.1:0-3405 GCA_046567065.1 Acidobacteriota bacterium | reverse complement strand
TGAAATATTGCTGCCCGAGCCGGATGGGCAGGTAGCGCCGGTGCAGCGTCTCGGGCGTCATCTGCACCCGCGCCCCGCCGCCGGAGAGGTTCTCCAGAAGCAGGTCGTGCGAGCCGTCGTGGTCCAGCGAGAAGCTCGGGTCGCCCCAGGTGTCGGGGTCGTTGGCGTCGCCCCGGCTGCGCACCTCGTCTTCGGTCCAGAGCTGGAGGCTCCTGACGTACTTCTCGGGCACTTCCACCCGCAGGTGCTGGCGGTTCTGGTTGAGCTCCAGGCGCTGCGGCCGGGCGATGGTCAGCCGTACCACGCCGTCGGCATCCTTTGATACGTGCTCTATGCCGGAAGTGAAGGCGAAGGTCGACTGTATCTCGGGCTGTTCGGGCAGGCGCAGGCGGAAGGCCAGCTCCAGGGTGCGGCCCACCCAGTCCTGGTTGGCGTTGCGCACGGAGGAGAGCTCCAGCTTCAGGGTGCGCGGCCCGGCCTCCAGTAGGACGCCGTCGGTGGAGCGGGTGGGCTTTTCGTGGTGGTGGAAGCTGACGCGCACCTTGCTGCGCTGCGATACGGCCGCGTCCAGAAGCTGGGCGATGCGGGCGGGCGCCGTGAGCCAGGTGGCGGGGTGCGAGGGCAGGAAGCCCGCCGGCTTCTTGCCGAAGATGATGGAGAGGGCGGCCAGCAGGAAGAACGCGCCGAAAAAGCCGCACACCAGGAGTACCGACTCCAGCGTTACCCTGCCCGCGAGGATGTCCTGAAACATCCGGGAGAAAAAATCCTCCATCGCCGCCTGGTTGTGCAGTGGTGACGGGAGAATGTCCATGGCGGTATCCTGCTCAGGTCCGGCTGGTTTTTTTCAGGTGTATTTCCAGGCAGGCCAGGGCGGCTGGCGTGACGCCCGAGATGCGGGACGCCTGCCCGACTGTCATCGGCCTGACCGAGGACAGCTTCTCCATGACCTCCCGGGAGAGCCCGGCAACCTCCGCATACGTCAAGTTGGCCGGAAGTTCCAGGGATTCCAGATGCTCCATGGATTCCACAAGCTCCATCTGGCGCTTGAGGTAGCCGTCGTACTTCACGCGGGTCTCGGCCTCCTGGAGCACCTCGTCGCCGTAAGCCTCCAGCCCGGGCCAGAGCGGAGCCAGGCTCCTGATTTCGAGCTGCGGCTGGCGCAACAGGTCAGCCAGGCTCACGGCCTTGCCGGGCACGCTGGCCCCGATTGCGGCCAGGGTGTCGCGCGTGGGGGCGTCGGGGCGCACCCGCACGGACTCCAGCCCCTCCAGCACGGCGTCCAACTGCTCCCGCTTGGCGCTGAAGAGCCGCCACTGGGCGTCGCCCACGAGGCCGAGCTCGCGCCCGATGGGGGTCATGCGCTCGTCGGCGTTGCCCTCGCGCAGCAGCAGGCGGTGCTCCGCGCGGGAGGTGAACATGCGGTAGGGCTCGGTGGTGCCCTTGGTCACCAGGTCGTCCACCAGCACGGCCATGTAGGCCTGGTCGCGCCTGGGCAGGAACGGGGGCATGCCCCGCAGGGCGCAAGCGGCGTTCAGGGCGGCCCAGAGCCCCTGGGCGGCGGCCTCCTCGTAGCCGGAGGTGCCGTTGACCTGCCCGGCCAGGTACAGCCCGGGCAGGGCCTTTGTCTCAAGTGTTGGTTTAAGTTGCGTGGGGTTGGCGTAGTCGTATTCGATGGCGTAGCCGGGCCTGACGATCTGCGCCTTCTCCAGGCCGGGGATGGTGGCCAGCATGGCCTTCTGCACCGAAAGCGGCAAACTGGTGGGGATGCCGTTGGGGTACATCTCCGGGCTTTCGAGCCCTTCAGGCTCCACGAAGATTTGGTGGCGTTCCTTCTCGGGGAAGCGGGCCACCTTGTCCTCGATGGAGGGGCAGTAGCGCGCCCCGGTGCCCTTGATGACCCCGGTGAACATGGGCGAGCGGTCGAACCCGGCGCGGATGGCCTCGTGGGTGCGCTCGTTGGTGTAGGTCAGCCAGCAGGGCAGTTGCGGCAGGGCCACGCCCGGCGAGCGGAAGCTGAAAGGCGTGGGAGGGTCGTCGCCGGGCTGGATGGTCATCTGCTCGAAATCGACCGAATCCTTGAGCAGGCGCGGGGTGGTGCCCGTCTTGAGCCTGCCCAGGGCGATGCCGTAGCCGGTGAGGCTTTCGGAGAGGCCCTGCGCGGCCGGGTCGCCCAGGCGGCCGCCGGGGAAGTTGGTCAGGCCCACGTGGATGAGCCCGCGCAGGAAGGTGCCCGCCGTGATGAGCACGGCCCGTGCAGGATGCGTTTCGCCCAGGCTGGTGGCCACACCCGAGGCGCGCCCGTTCTCGGAGAGCACGGCCACGGCCGTGTCCTGCCGGACCCAGAGGTTCTCCTGGCTGAAGATGTCGCGCTTGACCACGCGCAGGTAGGCGTCGCGGTCGATCTGGGCGCGCGTGGCCCGCACGGCCGGACCCTTGCGGGTGTTGAGCTGGCGGAACTGGATGCCCGCGGCGTCCGCCCAGAGGCCCATCATGCCGCCCAGTGCGTCGATCTCGCGGACCATGTGGCCCTTGGCCAGGCCCCCGATGGCCGGATTGCAGGAGAGATGTCCGATGCGGTCGGAGTTGATGGTCAGCAGCAGCGTGGCCAGGCCAAGGCGCGCCGAAGCCATGGCGGCTTCGCACCCGGCGTGGCCCGCGCCCACAACGATCAGGTCGAAGCGGTCGGGAAAAGGCGGTTTGGGCATGGTACGGTCAGGAGCCCCCGGCGAACAGCGCCCTGGCCATCACCTGGGCGTCGCCGATGTTGTTCTTGATCTGTGAGCGCTCGTTGGGCTGGTGGGCGTTGGGCACCCAGGTGGCCCAGACCACGGCGTCGAAACCGGCGCGGCGCAGGTAGGCGCCCACGGTGCCGCCACCCACGCCTCTGGGGGTGGGGTTGCCGCCGTATACGGCGCGCACTGAGTCCACCATGCGGCCCACGATCTCGGCCTCCACAGGGGTGGCGGGGGCGGCCTGCTCCTTCTGGACCACGTCGTAGCGCATTTCAACGCCGTAGGTGGAGCAGATCTCGCGGCCCATCTCGTAGATGGCCTCCAGCACGTCGTCGAGTTCGTACTGGGGCAGCACGCGGCAGTCCACGTAGAAGACGTCGCGCCCGGGGATGGTGTTGACGTTCTCCACGTTGGCCTCTTTTTTGGTGGGCTGGAACGTGGAGTTGGCGGGCTTGAACAGCGGGTTCACGGCCGAAAACCTGTCATGCAGGCGGGTAAGCCGCAGGATCATGGCCGAGGAGGCCACCAGGGTGTTCACGCCTTCCTCCGGGGAGGAGGCGTGGCACTGCTTGCCGATGACCGTGACCTTGAGCCAGAGCATGCTCTTCTCTGCGATCTCCACCATCTCGGAGGAGGGCACCCCGAAATCGGGGATGAGAAAGAGGTCTTTCGG
>JBKICO010000120.1:0-4218 GCA_046567065.1 Acidobacteriota bacterium | reverse complement strand
GGGGTTGTGGTCGCGGCTGTGTTCTTCATCAACAGCAAACTCATGAACATGTTGCTGAAGGATCCTGGATGGTCCCTGGCCAAAGCCCTCTCCGAACCGCAACCTGTTGAAGTCGCGGCCCCGGCCAACTCCACCCCGCCGGGACAGAACGGCGCTCCGGCCAAAGATGGCCAGCAGCCGGCAAACCAGCCTGCTGCGGCCCCCAATCCCGAAAAGATCTTCGCGCCGAGCACCAGCCGCCTCATCGCCATGCTTGGAACTGTCATCGTGTCCATGCTTTTCATGGGCTACGGGGTGGTCGTTGTCTGGTATCTTGGAAAAACCGGCTGCATGCCCGGCCTGGAGAATCTGACCACCTTCCTCGTGGGAGGATCGAGCCTTTTCGCCCCGTATGTCTTCAACAAGCTGACAAACGCCATCTCATTCAAACAATGAGGGCCAGCCCACGGCGGTAAGAACGAAAAGGCCGCGGAGCGTACGCTCCGCGGCCTTCTGTTTATAGTTGCCAGGGCCGGTTCTAGTGGTCGTCGTTCTTCTTGGGCTCCTTGCCCGTGAGGAACTTCCACCAGACCACCGAGCAGGCCAGGGCGACAGCCATCAGGATGTAGGCCGCGGCCTTCGAGTAGACCATCTGGTCGTGATAGACGTGGAATTCCATGTCGTTGCTCCTCTCTTAGTGGTGGCCCTTGCTGTAGGACGGGTGGTCGGAGAAGATGGCCATGTACTTCGAGATGAACCGGAAGCACAGGATGATCAGCGTGACCACGAACACCGAGACGATGACTTCCTGCACCGAGGGGAAGTACTGCTGCTCGGGACGCAGGTGGACGTTGAAGCCGAACCAGGAGACGTTGAAGCGGTTGAACACGATGCCCAGCACCGAGATGGTCGCCGCCGCCTTGATGGTTCCGGTGCTCTTGGAGCGGTAGCCCACGGCGTAGAGGAAGCAGGGGATGGCGACGAAGCCGAACATCTCGATCAACCACATCAGGCCGTACTTGCCGTCGAAGATGTAGCCCCACTTGTTTTCCCCGGCAATGGGAACCCACTTCATGAAGAAGTAGCCGAAGAGAATGATGGAGCACGCCTTGGCGAAGGCGAACAGCACGCCGTCATGATCCCGGTTGTACTCGGGGCTCATGCGCGAGTGCATGTAGTGGTGCGAGATGGTGCCCTCGAAGATGACCATGGACATGCCCGCGACCATCGACGACACGAAGAACTGCAGCGGCAGGTGCGCGGTGTACCACAGCGGGTGCATCTTGTGGGGCGCGATCAGGTACAGCATGCCCAGCGAGGACTGGTGCATGGTGGAGAGCACGATGCCCATGATGGTCAGGGCGATGGTGCACTTGTGGATCACGTGGCTGATCTTCTGCATGCCCACCCAGTCGGTGAAGTTGGGCAGCCATTCGATCATGAGCACGGTGACGTACAGCATGACGCACAGACCCACTTCGAAGAGCACCGAGCTGGTGCCCTGCGACCAGAACACAGGGTAGGGCAGGCGCCAGGGCTGGCCCACGTCGTAGAGCAGCGCGTACACGACGAAGGCGTAGCCCAGGAACGCCGTGAGGATCGCGGGCTTCACCGCGGTGCGCAGGCCCTTGATGTTGAAGATCAGCGCGCCAGCCGTGGTGGTGTAGCCACCGGCGGCCAGAGCGACGCCGCAGAGCAGGTCGAAGCTGATCCAGATGCCCCAGGGGTTGTTGTTGTCCAGGTTGGTGGTCTTGGCCAGACCGCCGATCAGGAAACGGTTGACGGTGACGATCAAGCCCGCCACGAAGATCGCGGAAAGGATCGGATGCTCCTTGGCGAACTTCAGGTAGGTGACGGGGTTGAGCAGGCTACGGATGACGCCCCAGGCTTCCTGCGGCGGCAAAATGACCGGCTGAGCGCCGTGATCGTGTTGGCTCATGGTCGGTCTCCTTATTTCCCGGCCTTGGCGCGCTCGTTAGCGATCGCCTCGGCTACGGCTTTCTGTTTGTCTTCCTCGGCCCGCTCGTCCTTCCACTTGGTGATCTGCCAGATGCCGCCCAGCAGCACAGGCCACAGGCAGGCGACCAGGGGCACAAGGCCCAGCGCGCCGGAGGTCATCTCCGGGGCCGGGGTCTTGCCCAGGTCCTCCCGGAGGCCGATCTGAGCGAAGGGCACGTGGGAGATGTACATCCAGTTGGTGCCGCCCATCTCGCGCTCGCCGTAGACGTGGGGCAGGTAGCGGCCGGGCACGCTCGAGATGCGGGTCCAGGCTTCCTTGATCAGGTCCTCGCGCTTGCCCCACGTGAGGGCCTCCATGGGGCAGGCCTTGACGCAGGCAGGCAGCGCGGTTTTGCCGGATTTGATGTGCGGGTGGCACATGTGGCACTTCTGCACGTAGGGGATGAGCTTGTCGAACTCGTAGGTCGGCACGTCCCAGGGGCAGGCCACCATGCAGTAGCGGCAGCCCACGCACACGGAGCCGTTGTAGGTCACCGCGCCCTCGGGGGTCTTGGTGAAGGCCTTGACGAAGCAGGCCGAGGCGCAAGCGGGCTCCTTGCAGTGCATGCACTGGGCCTTCTTGAACACCGGGGATTTGCCGCCAAGGGCCTGGGGCTCATACTTGTTCACCAGGGTGTACATGGTGGCGTCGGTACGGGCCGTGGCGTTGAGGCCTTTTTCATCGAACGCCTTGGCGTCCTTCTTGGGAAGGGTGGTCCAGGGTTCGGTGATGTTTTCGGAGTTGATCTTGTTGCACCCCATTTCGCACTGGCGGCAGCCGATGCAGCGGCTGGCGTCGAAGAGCACGCCGTAGGAGTTGGGGTAGCCGTCGAACGAATGCCCGCCGGCGGCTTGGGCCTTGCCGGCCAGGGCCGTAGCCGTTGCCGCGCCGGCGAGTCCCAGGAAGTTTCTGCGCTTCATAGGTACCTCGTTATTTCTTGGGCGCGTGGCAGGTCTTGCAATCAGTGGCCTTGGGGGAATCCACGCCCATGGCCTTATGGCACTGGTTGCACTGGATGTGGTAGGCGGCCATCAGTCCGGGGCGCCGGGGGTCTTCCTTCTGGAAGGCCTTGCCGTGGCAGGTGCCGCACTTGGGCGGGGTCACGCCGGCGGGGGTGTGATGGTGGCAGCCCTGGCACAGGGTGTCAGGCTGGGTATGGAAACCCTTGGCCAGAGCGCCCTTGGCGGCGTCCTGCAGCAGCTCCACATGGCTCGAGTGGTTGAACTCGGTGGGCTGGTACTCCTTGGAGATGGAGCCGATGGTCACCACTTCGGGCTGGGCCACCTTGGCGGCGGCGGGAGCCGGGGCCTTGGGGTCCTTGTGGCAGGCCACGCAGGAGGCCTCTTTCGGGCCGGCCGGGATGAACTGATGGCAGCCCGCGCACTGCTTCTTCTTGGTCTCCTGGTAGTGGCAGCCCACACAGCTGGCTTTGGCCTGAGCGGAGTGCATGGCCTCGGAGAGCTGGATGTTGCCGCCCTCAGGCGAACCCTGGCTGGTGTGGCAGGACGAACAGGCGTCCATGGAGCCGGTATGGTGGCAGCTTTCGCAATTGCCGACAGCCGCCTCGTGTTTTTGATGGTTGAACACAGCCTTGGACAGTGGTCCCTGGCCGGGTTTTCCGCCGATGGCGGTGCCGCTTAAGACCATCTGAGGCTGTTGCGCCTTGGCCTGCCCGCTCTCACCGGCACTGAACGCGCCCACCAGGGCCGCCGCCAGAGAGAGGGTCAGGGTCAAGCAGAAAACTCTGCCCCATCGTGACCTGGAAACACGTTTCACCATACGCATCCCGTCCTTGCCTCTAGGGTTGAATGCCGAAGACGCGCCGCTGAAGACCCACCCCTCCAGCCAGCGCGGTGCTGCGATAACCAGCTAACCTGAAACGATTTTGACCAGGGACTAGAACACATGCCAGAGCTTCGTCAAGGCATTCGTGAAAGAATTGTCATGATCGAAAATCAGGAACGCTTATCCGCCCGTAAGACCGAGGTAATTTTAAGTAGGGTTTTCAGGCAGGATAAGCTTGAATTCCTACCTTTTTGGGTAATTTCAGTACATTTCAGCGTATTACAGGTTGTCGCATCCGGCCCCTCGACGATGACCGGAAAAGGTCTTGTATCAAATTGATACAAGCATGTTCCCGCGCCATTACAGCATGTTGTCGCACCCAAAGTGGCCTTCGGCCACCCACCAACGCCCAATCAAGGGACGACAACCGAGGACCCGGAGCGGCTGTTTGAGAT
>JBKICO010000119.1:0-5084 GCA_046567065.1 Acidobacteriota bacterium | reverse complement strand
CCCCCACACCCCCGCCAGGGCTCTGCCCTGGACCCGCCAGGGGGATGATCCCCCTGGACCCTCAATAGGGGTGTTGGTCGTTCATTCGACGCCCCGCCGGTTAACCCCGCGAAGCCCATTGAAGTTTTTTGGAAGGGGGTCCGGGGGAAATCCTTTTGTTCACAAAAGGTTTCCCCCGGTTCTTCCCCTCTTCCTCTTAGATCTTCTCCGGATGGACGATCTCGCCCGCGATGGCCGAAGCGGCGGCCACGGCCGGGCCGGAGAGGTAGACTTCGCTCTGCAGCGAGCCCATGCGCCCCTTGAAGTTGCGGTTGGTGGTGGCGATGGAGCGCTCACCGGCCGCCAGAATGCCCATGTGGCCGCCCAGGCAGGGGCCGCAGGTCGGCGGGCCGACCACGCAGCCGGAGTCCATGAAGATTTCCAGCAACCCTTCCTTGAGGGCCTGCTTCCAGATCATGGGAGTGGCGGGCAGCACGATGCAGCGCACGTGCTTGGCCACCTTGCGGCCCTTGAGCACGGCGGCGGCTTCGCGCATGTCCTCGATGCGGCCGTTGGTGCAGGAGCCGATGATGGACTGGTCGATGCGGATGCCGGTGCACTCCTCCACGGGCTTCACGTTGTCCGGCAGGTGCGGGCAGGCCACGCGGGGGGTGAGCTTGGAGCAGTCGATGACCACCTCGCGCTCGTAGTGCGCGCCCTCGTCGGCGTAGAGCTCGGTGTCGCCGGTGCGGCCCGCGGCCTTGGCGTAGGCCAGGGTCTTGGCGTCCACGGGGAACAGGCCGACCTTGCCGCCCGCCTCGATGGCCATGTTGGACATGGTCATGCGCTGCTCGATGGAGAGCTGCTCCACCACGGGGCCTGCGAACTCCAGGGCCTTGTACAGCGCGCCGGACACGCCGATCATTCCGATGAGCTCCAGGATGATGTCCTTGCCGCCGATCCACTTGGGCAGGGTGCCTTCCAGCACCACGCGGATGGTGGGGGGAACCTTGAACCAGGTCTCGCCCATGACCATGGCCCCGGCGATGTCCGTGGAGCCCATGCCGGTGGCGAAAGCGCCCAGGCCGCCGTAGGTGCAGGTGTGGGAGTCCGCGCCGATGACCACGTCGCCGGGGCCGACCAGGCCAAGCTCGGGCAGCAGGGCGTGCTCCACGCCGCAGTCGCCGCCTTCGTAGTAGTGGGTGATGCCCTTGGCCATGGCGAACTCGCGCACCACCTTGACCTGCTCGGCGGAGTCGATGTCCTTGTTGGGGGTGAAGTGGTCGCAGACGAGGGCGATCTTGTCCTTATCGAACACCTCGGCGGCGCCCATCTTGTTGAAGCTCTTGATGGCCAGGGGGGCGGTGATGTCGTTGGCCAGCACGAGGCTCACGCGGCAGCGGACGATCTGGCCGTCCTGGCTGACGGTCTCGTCCGTATGGCGCTGCAGGATCTTCTGGGCTAAAGTTTGGCGCATTCCCTTTCTTCCTCCTTTTTGGCCAACCGGTTGAGGGCGTTGATGAAAGCTTTGGCGCTGGCGACGATCACGTCGCTGTCCGAGCTTCGGCCGACAGACTTGTGGCCGCCCTCTTCCAGTCGCACGGTCACCTCGCCCTGGGCGTCGGTGCCGCCGGTGACGGCGTTGACCGCGTACTGTTTGAGCACGGGGTTGCGCCCCGTAAGTTGGCTGATTGTGTTGAACACGGCGTCGATGGGGCCGACGCCGAAAGCCGCGAGCTTGCGCTCCTCGCCGTCCACCTCGATGGACAGGGCCGCCGTGGGGGGCATGGCCATGTTGCCCGAGAGCACGGATAGGTGCTTGAACCTGTACTTGTCAGGCATACGGTAGATCTTCTCCAGCACGAGGGCTTCCACGTCCTCGGAGAAGATGTTCTTCTTCTTGTCCGCCAGTTCCTTCACCGCCTCGGTGACCTGGTTGACCTGCTCCTCCGTGAGGGTGAAGCCCAGCTCGTCCAGGCGGGCCTTCACGGCGTTGCGCCCGGAGTGCTTGCCCAGCACCATCTCGTTGCCCGCGCGGCCCACGGACTGCGGGGTCATGATCTCGTAGGTCTCGGCGCACTTGAGCACGCCCGCCTGGTGGATGCCCGACTCGTGGGCGAAGGCGTTGCCGCCGATGATCGGCTTGTAGGGCGGGATGGGCTGGCCGATGATCATGGAGAGCAGGCGCGAGGAGGGGTAGATCTGCTCGCTCTTGATGCCCGTCTCCAGGTTGTAGTAGCAGGCGCGGGTTTTCAGCGCCATGGACACCTCCTCGATGGAGGCGTTGCCGGCGCGCTCGCCGATGCCGCACAGGGTCACCTCGGCCTGACGCGCTCCGGCGGAGAGGGCCGCCAGGGTGTTGGCGGCGGCGAGGCCCAGGTCGTTGTGGCAGTGCACGCTGAATATGGCCTTGGAGGCGTTGGGCACCGTCGCCAGCAGGAACTTGATGAGCTCGTAGAACTCCTGCGGCTGGGCGTAGCCCACAGTGTCCGGGATGTTGATGGTGGTGGCCCCGGCGGCGATGGCCTTCTCCACGGCCACGGCCAGGAAGGGCCGCTCCGAGCGGGAGGCGTCCTCGCAGGAGAACTCCACGTCCGGCGTCAGGGAGGAGGCGAAGCTCACGGCCTTCTCGATCATCTCCAGCACCTGCTCGGGGCTCTTGTTCAGCTTGTGCTGCATGTGCAGGGGCGAGGTGGCCAGGAAGGTGTGGATGCGCGGGCGGTTGGCGCCCTTGATGGCGTCGTGGCAGCGCTGAATGTCGGAGGTCAGCGCCCGGCACAGCCCGGCCACGGTGACGTTCTTCACGGTGGAGGCGATGGCCTGCACGGCCTGGAAGTCGCCCTCGCTGGCAGCCGGGAACCCGGCCTCGATGACGTCCACCCCGAGGATTTCAAGCTGCTGGGCAAGCCGGATCTTCTCGCCCTGGTTCATGGTCGCGCCGGGAGACTGCTCGCCGTCGCGCAAGGTGGTGTCGAAGATGATGACACGATTGGACATTCTCTTTCTCCACATTTGAGGAAACGAGGAAAGGAACCGGGCCGGAAGGCCTTACTAGCTGACTCGCTTCCGGTTGACAATTGCCTAAATCGCAAAAAAGAGGGTGTTCGGTTAGGATGAGAGCTCTTCGGAAGGCTCTCGTAGCGAGGAGCGGCGAGGCAGAATCACGTAAGTGTAGAAGATGCCGGAGAGGATGTACCCGGCGAAGAGGATGAAGCCCAGCAGCTTGGGCTGCGAGGCGACAAGCACGAAGATGAGGATGGCCGTGACCATCATGGAGAAGGGGTGTGCCTTGATGAGCCCGTATTCCTTGAAGGAGGCGTAGCGCACCCGGCTGACCATCAGGAAGGAGAGCACATACACCAGGCCCAGGCAGAACTTGGGCATGAAGATGCTCCACTCCGAGGGCAGGTACTGGGCGAAAAGGTAGAAGGTGGCCACGGTGCAGGCCTGCGCCGGGATGGGCAGGCCCAGGAAGAACTTCTTGTTGGCCGTTTTGGTGATGACGTTGAAGCGGGCCAGGCGCAGCGCGCCGCAGGCCACCAGCAGGAAGGAGGCCATGAGCCCCAGGTGCCCGAAGCGGGAGAGCTCCCACTGGTAGACCATGATGGCGGGGGTGACGCCGAAGGCCACCAGGTCGGCCAGGGAGTCGTACTGGACGCCGAAGTCGGAGCTGGTGCCGGTCAGCCGGGCCACCTTGCCGTCCAACCCGTCGAACACGCAGCTTACCAGGATGGCGACGGCCGTATGCTCGAACTGGCCGGAAATGGCCCACAACATGCCCATGAAACCGGAGAACAGGCTCGCGGTGGTGAGCAGGTTGGGCAGGATGTACACCCCCCGGGCGGGCGTCTTCTTGACGGGCTGTTCCATTATGCCTTCATCGTGACCGCTGGCCGGTGCCTTAGCCCTGGCGCGTGGCGATCACGGTCTGTCCGGCCGCTGTGCGCGTCCCGACTGTTACGGAAGGATGATAGTCCCTCGGCAAATAGACGTCAACCCGCGAACCGAACTTGATCATGCCGTAGCGCTGGCCGCGCTCCAGGTGGTCGCCTATCTGGGCCCAGGGGATGATGCGCCGGGCAATGAGCCCCGCGATCTGCACCATGGTCCAGGTGTCGCCCTCCTCGCCGGTCAGCTGCAGGGCCATGCGTTCGTTGTGCTCGGAGGCCTTGTCGAAGCTGGCGTTGAAGTACTTGCCTTCCCAGTAGCGCATGCCGCTCACGCGCCCGGTCACGCAGGCCCGGTTCACGTGCACGTTGAACACGTTCATGAAGATGCAGACGGCGGTGCGCTCCTCGCCGCTGATGGGGTCCCTGGCGGGGCCGACCTTGATGACCCTGCCGTCGGCCGGGGCCACGGCCAGGCCGGGCTCGGAGGGCACGAAGCGCTCGGGGTCGCGGAAGAAATTCACCAGCAGTGCCACCACGGCGAGGCCTGCCAGCGCGGCCCAGCACCAGCCGAGCACCGCAAAGACTATGGTGGCAGTAGTGGCCATGAAAATGGAAGGCCAGCCTTCGGGAGTCATGGAGATCGAGGGTTTGCGCATCGGGGCTATCCTTCCTGACTATTGAGCCTGATTATTGTGCTGTTTCCCGGCCGGGGTTCAGCCCAGGGCTTCAGGGCAGATGGCCCGAAGCTCCCGCTCGAACCCGGCACGGGTTTCATAGAGGATGGCCTTGAGGCCCAATTCGCGGGCCCGGGCCACGTTGCCGGAGTTGTCGTCCACGAACAGGGCGCGCTCGGGGCGGACACCCAGGCCTTCCAACGCCATGAGGAAGAAGCGCGGCTCCAGCTTGCTCATGGCGTGGTTGTAGCTGTTGTATACCTTGTCGAAATGCCTGAAGAAGCCATGCCGTTCGTCCATGAGGGACAGCCAGTCCGTCTGGTCGGAGAGGATGGCCGTACGCACGCCAAGGCCGCGCAGGCGGTCAGACAGGTCCAGCATCCAGGGCCGGAGCACGAAGCGGGAGAGGATGTCCTCGCGCCACCTGTCGCTGTCTCCCTCGATGCCGGTGCGCTCCTTGAAGAGCGCCCAGAACGCGGCCTCGTCGGCGCGCCCGAACACGTAGCCGCTGTCCCACACGGCCTTGAGCCCTGCCTGCCAA
>JBKICO010000118.1:0-3227 GCA_046567065.1 Acidobacteriota bacterium | reverse complement strand
GGGCCTCCAGCATTTTCCTCAGTTTCATGTTCATGTGCTCGCCTCCTTGGCGGTGAATGTGGGCTCTGGCCTTGGCCAGGTCGTCCGCGCCGATGGGCGCGGCGGAAAGTTCGCGCAGCGACCAGGACGTGACCACGGACACGGGGCCCGCGTAGGTCCTGCCGTTGACAGTTGCGGTGGTGTTCCTCTCAACCCAGACGCGCTGAAGAACTTTGTATCCAACGGAGAAATCGGTGAGGTGGCCCTCAGCCAGCTTGGTGAAGGCTTCCATGGCGTCGGGAGTGGAGGCGAAACTCACGGCGGCCTCCACGCCACGCAGCCCGGATACATCCACCACCTTGAAATCGCGTGCGGACCCCAACACGTTCTTCACAGTTTCGCGTGCATGGGTATCCAGCAAAGAAACCTGCCCGTTTGCCGGGGCTTGCATCCCGTCGGCCAGCAGCACCTCGGGCACGCGCTCCCAGCGCTCGTAGTCGAAGATGTCCACGGGCTGCTCGGCGCTGATCACGGCGCGCAAGCTGCGGGACTCGGCGTTCAGACTGGAAGGGGCGCGCAGGCTCAGGGCGCGCCGGGAGAGATCGGGGTTAGTTCTGGGCGGCATTGCTCGGCTCCTCGGGGGTGTTTTGGGGCAGCGCCTTGGGCGCTTGAGGGGTTGGCGAGGTCAGTGCGGCGAGTTTGGCCTGCTTCTCGGCCAGGGCGATCATGCGGTCGAGCTCGCGCTCCTGATCCGCGATGTTGCGCTCGAAGTCCTCACCTTGGGCCTGGGCCTCGCGCGTGCGGGAGGAAAGCCCCAGCTCGATGCGGATTTTCGCGCCGTTGGCGTCCTTGAGGGGGTCGATCCAGCTCCAGCCGGGCAGCTGCCAGGCCACGCCGCCCAGGTAGCGCTCCGGGTTGCTGAAAATGTTGGGCAGGGTTAGGCGGCCGGACATGGCCACGGCCAGGAGGAAGCGCTCCAGAATCCACTCGTTGACCTGCTCGCAGAACCAGTCCTGCAGGACGCGGTAGCCGGCGCGCTCCTCCAGGATGGCCTGGCGGGCGGAGGAGTAGGTGGCGCGGGAGTAGTCCTTGGAGAGGGTCTCGTAGCTCATGCCCATGCCTGCGGCTATGGACTGCTGGTTGGAGGCCACGAAGTCGCGGTAGTTGTTGCCGGGGCGGCTGTGCTCCGCGATCTTGACGTCCTCGCCGACGTTCAGGCGCTGGATGATGCCCGCGTCGATGAAATCGGGGAGCGGCTCGCTCTTGGCTGCGCTGCCGAACACCTCCGCGCCCTCGGGGTACGGCGAGGTGATGAACACGCCGAAGGCGGCGGCCAGCTTGGCCCCGATCATCTCGTACTGGTCGTACTCGGTGAGGTTGAAGGCCTGCAGCAGCACGGAAGCCAGCCAGGACGCCCCGCGATGCTGGGTGATGCGCTCGCGGTTGAAGACCAGCTTCATGTCCGTGGCCGGTACGCGCACGGATTTGCCCAGGCTGCGCAGCTGGTACATGCCGCAATCGCCGGGGTGGGCCTGAAGCACGTGGTAGGCGACAACCCGGCCGTTTTCATCGAACTCCACGCCGCGCCGCGCCGAGTTGCCGTTGGAGAGCGCGCCGTCCACCATGCCGTCCAACTGGTCGGCCTCGATCAGCTCGAATCGCAGGGGCAGCACGGGGGCCTTGGGGTCCCATACGGCGTGGATCAGGAACTCGCCGTCCACAATGGTGTGGTGGAGCATGAGTTTCTGCAGCTGGTACAGGGAGCCGTAGCCGCTGGCGTCGGCCTGGCGGGCCCAGAGGTGCCAGAGGTCCTCGGCCTGGGTGGAGAGGCCCTTGTCCACGGCGCGGCCGCCGGGCTTGAAGGCAAACGCGGGCCAGATGCCGGTGCGGATGACGTTGTTGTTGATGGTGGCGAGTCCGCCCTTGATCCGTGTGTCGTTGCGGGCCAGGTCGCGGGCGCGGGCGCGCATCCTGTCGCCGTCGAGGCGTATTTCGGCGTCGGCCGTCTTGTTGGTCGGGCGCCAGTTGGAGTTGCTGTCGCCAAGCTGCCCGGCCTGGTAGCCGCGCTCGCGGATCTGCATGAGCCGCCCGCGACCGCGCAGGTAGCGCTCAGCCAGGCCCGGGGCCACCACGCCCAGCGCGCCGCCCACCACGGAGGTGACGGCGCGGTGCATACGGCCGGAGAATGTGGCGGCGTAGGGCTTCACCTGCGCCCCCGGAATACGGCGGTGGAGTGGCCGAAGCGCTGGCCGGACTGCTGGGCGCGCGCGATGGAGATGCGGCGCTCCAGGTCGGCGATGTGGGCCTGGATGGTGGAGAGGTCCGCGAACCGGAAGGACTGGGAGCCGATGCGCGTTTCCTGCGATCCGGAGAGGATGCGGTCCCGTGCGGCGCGGTAGAGCGCCAGTTCGTCGGTAAGTTCCTGCAGGTTAGCCATGCGACCGGGCTACCCTATGGATTCAAGGGAAAAACAGAGGGTCGTTTCTACCGGTAGAAAAACGGGGCTTCGTGAAGGGGCGTCAAAACGCCTGGGAAGGCAGGCCAGCCAAAGGATGGAGGGAATTTTCGCGCGAGGGCTCGCGGAGGGGCTGCCGAAGGGGCCGAGGCGGTGGGTTTGGCCCGGTTTTTAAGTAGCTGAAAAGCGTTCTCAACGCATCATGCCGTAAAAGCGAATCAAACTTTTCGATGTTCTTGTTTGGACCCGCAAAAGCGAGGCAAGCCACCGGCGCGGACCCGTTCCGCACCGGGGGCTTGCCCGTCTGCTGCTACGCACCTTGTCTTTCAATTAAAACAGCCTGGATGCATTTTCCCTTTAACCTTGCTGCAAGTTTCAATATACTTATCCATGGTTTCAATGAATATTAGCGCCTGCTGCGTCGAGCAATCAAATGCCTTTGTGCACCTTTCAGCAGCATATCTCAACTGTTTCATCAGAATCTCAGCTCGTTCATTTATTTCCATGACACTCCTCCAGGGTTATGTAATGAAATTAGGCCAAGCCCCTAGGCAAGTCTGCTTGCACACTGATATCCACAACCATCGACCCTTTGGCGGAAAGCACGGAAATTCTTTCAACCGCAATTCCATTTACAACCATTCCAGTTTTGCTCTCAAAGGAATCCAGTAAATTTTTGATGTCGCGTTCGAGTTTGGCCCTTTCTGCTGTAACTTCTTCAATGTTCATATGTCACCACCCTGCACTAATGTTTATTTCTCGCCTGTGATAATGACAGTTCCAGACTACACAG
>JBKICO010000117.1:0-3041 GCA_046567065.1 Acidobacteriota bacterium | reverse complement strand
CCGTGGTCATGGGCCGGTCAAACCCGTAAGTCACGCCCTTGCCCGCTTGATTCGCACAACCGCCGAGGGATGCTGCCATCAGCAACGTCAGTGCCAGGTACACAAGGTTCAAGATCGAGAAGGCGTGGTGCATGGTGACCTCGGGTTCAGCTTTTCATGTTCACGTATTGCAGGGGGGTGGGCAGCTCCTTGCTGCCGAGAAGCTGGATGACGGCCTGAAGATCGTCGATCTTCTTGCCGGTGATGCGAACCATGTCGTCCATGATTTGGGCCTGGACCTTGATCTTGGAGTCCTTGACCAGGGCCACGATCTTCTTGGCCGTGTCTTTGTCGATGCCTTCCGATATCTTGGCTTCCAGGCGCTGGGTGGAGCCTCCCGCGGGCTTGACCTCCCCGAACTCCACGGACCTGGTGTCAACCTTGCGCTTGACCAGGTGTCCGATGAGCATGTCGCGCACGGCCTTGGCGCGCATCTCGTTCTCCGTGGTGACCACGATGAGCTTGTCCTTCTTGTTCAGGCTCACCTCGGTCTTTGAGCCCCGGAAGTCGAAACGGGTGGCGATCTCCTTGACCGTGTTGTTCACGGCGTTGTCCACTTCCTGAAGATCGACCTTGCTGACTGCGTCGAAAGAAGGCATGAAATTCTCCTGTATTGGCGGGGATACCGTATGATTGCATTATCTACATATAGTCGCAACGCTTTGCAACCCCGAGAGGGCGGGGAAGGATGACCGCGCGGCGCGGGCGCATCCTCTCCCGGGCCGCGGGGGGGCGGGGGCCGGTGCTGCACTGGATGCACCGCGACCACCGCCTGCGGGACAACTGGTCCCTGCTCTACGCCTGGGAGCTGGCCCGGAACCTTGATGTGCCGCTTATCAGCGCCCACTGCCTGGACCCGGCCTACCCCGGGGCCGAGGCGGCGCACTTCCGCTTCCTCATCGAGGGGCTGGAGGCCCTGGAGCGCGACATGGCCGCGCGGGGCCTGCCCCTGCTGCGCCTGCTGGGCGACCCCCTGGACGAGATCGCCAAGCTGGCCCGCGCCCTGGACGCTTCAGCGGTGGTGGCCGACTTCGACCCCCTGCGCCACAAACGCGCCTGGCTGGCCCGGGCGGCCTCGGCCCTGCCCTGCCCCCTGCACGAGGCGGATGCCCGCAACGTGGTGCCCTGTTTCGTGGCCTCGGACAAACCAGAGTACATGGCCCGGACCATCCGCCCCAAGATCCACCGCCTGCTTCCGGAGTTCCTCGCGGACTACCCCGAGCCGCCCGCCCAGACCGCGCCAGACATCCCCCCCGGCCTCGGCCGGAGCGCCGGAGAGGTCGCGGACGCCTTCCGCATAGCCCGCTCGACGCCCATCCCCGGCGGGCACGAACCGGGCGAGCGCGCCGGGCGGGCCGCCCTGGAAGACTTCCTGGCCAACCGCCTGCGCGGCTACGCCGTGGACCGCAACGACCCGGCCAGGGACGGCCAGTCCGGCCTGTCGCCCTGGCTGCACTTCGGCATGCTCTCGGCGCAGCGGGCCGCCCTGGCCGTGGCCGCATCCGATGCGCCCGCCCCAGACAAGGAGGCATTCCTGGAGGAGCTCATCGTGCGCCGGGAACTGGCCGACAACTTCTGCCTGCACCACCAGGACTACGACTCCGCCGCCTGCTTCCCCCAGTGGGCCTCGCGAACCCTGGAAAAACACGCCGGGGACCCGCGCCCAGCGCTCTACTCCCGGCAGGAGCTGGAAGAGGGCCGGACGCTGGACCCGGCCTGGAACGCGGCCCAACTGGAGATGGTGCGCGGCGGAAAGATGCACGGCTACATGCGCATGTACTGGGCAAAGAAGATACTGGAGTGGACCCCGGACCCGGCCACGGCCATGGCCCTGGCCGTGGCCTTCAACGACCGTTTCAGCCTGGACGGGCGCGACCCCAACGGCTACGCGGGCATCGCCTGGGCCATCGGCGGCGTGCACGACCGCCCCTGGGTCGAGCGCCCCGTGTTCGGCCAGGTGCGCTACATGAATTTCGCGGGGCTGCGCCGCAAGTTCGACATACAGGCCTACGTGGAACGCATCCTGGGCTGACGCGCGCCGCGCCGCCGCCCAAGAAAAAAAGCCCGGACGCGCACGCGCGTCCGGGCTTTGCGGCCATGCCGGTTGCCGGTCATTGGGGCAGCGCGCCCGTGCCCTTGGCCCTGCGCCTGTCCTCCAGCCTGCCGAAGATGAAGCCGAACAGGATGCCGGCCATGCAGCTCACGATGCAGGTGAAGCCGAAGAAGCCGATGAGCGCGTTGATCTCGCCCACGGTGCGCTTGCCCGCCAGGATGTGGAAGGTGGCGTAGAGAATCCAGGCGATCATGCCCGCGTGGAAGCCGTAGAACAGGCCGTCCATCATGCGGTCGTGCACCTTGGAGGACTCCACGTAGCGGTAGCAGATCAACTGGCTGATGACGCCGAACAGCGTGATGGACCCGAACGAGGCCAGGAACTGGATCACCACGGTGATGATCGAGGCGTAGAGGGGGTCCTTCTTGAACACCGAGATCAGAAACGCCGGGACGAGGCTCAGGATCCAGATGCCCACCACCACGAGGTCGCTGCGGTGGGGCGAAAAGAACGAGGAAGATTTTTCTCGTTTATGCACCTTGGGGACGATCATGAACTTTTTGACTCCTCATGGTCACGGATGGCTCCATGCCGGGAAGCACGCTAATGGCATCGCGGCCCGAAAGCAAGCAGGGCTTGGCTCTTGCCAGCGAAATCCCCTTGGGAGTAATATGCCCGGATGCGCACCCTGTTTTCCGTATTGCTGGCCGTAACGGCCTTGGGCTGGTCCCTGGCCGTGGCGGTGGCCCAGTCCGGGGCCTCCCCGGAAGAAATGGAGGAGCGCGGCGGCCTGGTCTACAAGTCCGGCGAGAGCGCTCCCTACACCGGCCTCGTGCAGGACCTGCACCAGTCCGGCAAGCCCCGGCTGGAGGCCCACTACCAGGCGGGCAAGCTGGCGGACAGCAGGCTCTGGTACGAGGGCGGTCAGCTCGCCGAGGAAGTGACCGTG
>JBKICO010000116.1:0-3919 GCA_046567065.1 Acidobacteriota bacterium | reverse complement strand
CGACTCTCGCAGCCTGTTCGAAAAACCTGCTGGCAAGGCGCAAAAAAGCCAAATCCAACGCGTACTACTCCTACGCGGCGGGCTTGGCTTTTATTGAGCGACGATGTCGGCAGGGATCTTTCAACAGGCTGCTAGCCCACCACGTTCACCCTGGCCGGGCCGCGCTGTACCGTGCGGTGGTAGGTCACGTCCGGCAGGCCGAAAGTCATCGCATAGCCGAGGCGGTGATCCTGCGGGATGCCCAGGCGCTCCCTGAGTTCGGGGCAGAGCTTGAGCGCCGCCATGACCATGCCGTTCCAGAGGGTGCCCACCCCGGCCGCGCAGGCCAGCAGCTCGAAGGTGGTCAGGGCGGCCAGGCAGTCCTCCACGGGCGAAGGGACGCTTTCGGGCGCGCTGGCCACCAGCAGGTGCGGGGCGTCGCGGAACACGGCGTCGCGGCCCTGCTCACGCCAGACCTTCACGGCCCAGCCCAGCACCCGCCCCATGTAGCCTTCGGGCAGCCCCCCTTCCCGCTTGAGCCGCTCCAGGGCCTCCAGCACCTGCGCACGCACCCCCTCCATGGCTTCCAGGCCCGGCACCAGCGTGAAGAGCACCCCCTGGGAGTTGACCCCGGTGGGGGCGTGGCAGGCCGCGTCCAGCAGGGAGCGCACCAGGGCGGGCTCCAGGTCCCGGCGCTGGTAGCGGCGCACGGAGCGCCGCCCCTTGACCAGGATGGCCAGGCTGCGGAAGTCCGGGAGGCCCCCCTGCAGGGGCTCGCTGTCCTCGGAGTTTTTGCCCAGGCTGGAGAGCGCGCCGGTGGGGCACACGGCCAGGCAGTGCTGGCAGCGGATGCAGCCGTTGGGGTTGGCCAGCCAGGGCAGATCGTCCATGGCGATCACCGAGGCCGGGCAATCCTGCGCGCACTCGCCGCAGCGCACGCACAGGGCATCGTCCACGCGAAAATCCAGATCCTGCATGAGTCCTCCGTGATCTTGCCGCGGCTTCAGCTGCTCGCGGCGTCCGGACGCCGCGCCAGGCCGCGCAGGCGCATGGCCCCGTCCACGGTGTAAAGCGCCACGCCAGCCCAGATCAGGCCGAAGGTGGCGGCCCTGGCCAGCCCCAGCGGTTCCCCGTAGACCAGGATGCCCAGCACGAACATGCCCGTGGGGCTGATGTACTGCAGCACGCCCAGCGTGGTCAGGCTGATGCGCCTGGCCCCGAAGGCGAAAGTCAAAAGCGGCAGCGTGGTGACCGCCCCCGCGCCCACCAGCAGAGCATCCTGCATGAGGCCCCCGCCGCCCATGCCGCCCAGGCCCTGCGCGCCCCGCCAAAGGAGGTATCCCGCGGCGGGCAGGCCCAGGCAGGCCGTCTCCACGAACAGGCCCGGCAAGGACTCCACCGCCGCCAGCTTGCGCACCATGCCGTAGATGCCGAAGCTCACGGCCAGGGAGAGGGCGATCCAGGGCAGGTTGCCCGCGCCCGCGAGCTGCACGGCCACGCCGCAGGCGGCCAGGCCCACGGCCACGGCCTGGGGCCTGTTCAGACGCTCGCGGAACACGGCCATGCCCAGCACCACGTTCACCAGGGGGTTCAAGTAGTAGCCCAGGCTGGCGTCCAGCACGTGGCCGTTGTTCACGGCCCAGATGTAGAGCACCCAGTTCACGCCGATCATGGCGCTGCTCACGGCCAGCAGGCCCAGGTCCCGCCGGTTGGCGAGGGCCTTGCGGACCTCGCCCATGCGGCCCAGGGCCAGGAGCAGCGCCCCGGTGAGCGCGCCGGACCAGACCACGCGGTGGCAACTGATCTCCAGTGCCGCGACCCCGTCCAGCAGCCGCCAATACAGGGGGAGCATCCCCCAACAAAGGAAGGAGAAGGCCGCGGCCGCCAGGCCCGGGCCGGTCTGTCTTTGGGACATGATGGGCATCCTTGAGCGAAGGGTGCGATAGTGCTTCATTTGCCCCCGCTTGTGAAGCCCCGTCCCGGGGTGGCGGGGGGGCTGAAAACACGCTATCGGTGGGCCTCCTGCACTGGAGGCCCGCATGCTGCAGACCCTCAGCCTCAAGTTTTCGGATTTGGACCCCGCCCGGCGCTTCCAGCACGAGGAAGCCGTGCTGGTGCTGCCCTTCATCGACCCCGGAGCCGCCGAGCTGAGCAGGGAGGTGCTTGCGCGCCGCGCCCTGGCCGGGGGCCTGCTGCTCCTGGTGGAGGACGACAGGCGCATGGGGTTCATAGCCGTGGCCAACGCCCTGTTCGCCCGCAGCGAGTCGAAATACTTCGGCTACCTGGCGGAGGACGCCTTCCCCAGCGACGGCTGGCTCAAGTGCGCGCTCTTCACCCTGGACAACACCGGCGCCAGCCTGCTGGCCTTCAACGACGGCCGCTTCCACGGCAACCTGGCCGTGTTCGGCCTGGCCAGCCGCGCATGGGTCCGCTCGCTCTACCGCACCTGCCTGTTCTTCCCCGGCTACGGGAGCCACTTCGCCGACGTGGAGCTCTCCGCCATCGCGAACGCCCAGGGCGTCATGACCTACAACCCCAACTGCGTGCTCATGGAGGTGGACCACCTCAAGCACACCAAGGGCAATTCCCCCGCTGACGACGCCCTGTATCGCAAGCGCGCCGCGACAGGGTTCGGGGGGGTCGTTCCGCCCTTCGACCCTGACTGAACACCCCGGACGGACATGGTTTTCTGCCGAAAAACCATTGTGGGAGCATCCGGCATAGGCTAATCTGCACGTGTGGTGCAGTGTCGAGTACTCATGAATATCGATTGCGCGGAGTTTCCATGAGCATTGCCCGAAACGGGCCGCCCGCTGAACGCCAGCCCGGCGGCGCCCCCTCCCTCGGCTTCCTTACCCGCTCCCTCCTGGCCTGTGCGTTTGCGGCCGCCTTGATCGCGGCCTGCTCCGGCAAACCCGAACCCTTCCTCTGCTCGGACAAACTGGGCTGTGTGGAGCTCGGGCCGGACGACCCCGTGAAGATCGGCGTGATCCAGGCCCTATCGGGCAAGGTTGCCAGCCTCGGCCAGGAGCAGGTGCGCGGCATGGAGCTGGCCCTGGCCAAGCGCGGCGGCCTGGTGGCCGGGCGCGCGGTGGCCCTGCCCACCGAAGACACCGGCTGCAGGCCCGAAGGCGGGGCCAACACCGCGCTCAAGCTCGTGGCGGACCCGTCCGTTCTGGCCATCTTCGGCACCACCTGTTCGGGCGACGCGGCCACGGCGGCCATGGTCATGTCGGAGGCGGGGCTCTCCATGATCTCGGGCAACAACAGCGCGCCCTTCCTGACCGCCGTTGCGGGCAGGCGCGCCCCCAAGTGGCAGCCCGGCTATTTCCGCACCGCCCCCAACGAGGAGGCCTCCGGCCCGGCCGCCGCCACTTACGCCTTCAAGGCCCTGGGCATCCGGCAGGCCGCCACGGTCAACGACGGCGACATCTACACCTCCGGGCTCACCGAGGGCTTCAAGCAGGAGTTCGAGCGCCTGGGCGGGCGCATCACGCTATCGGCCACGGTGAACAAGAACGACACCAACATGGCCCCCGTGCTCACGGGTGCGGTCAATTCCGGCGCGCAACTGCTGTTCTTCCCCCTGTTCCAGCCCGAGGGCAACCATGTGCTGCGCCAGGCCAGGCAGATGCCGGAGATGAAGAACATCACCCTGATGAGCGACGGCTCGCTCATCGAGGCCACCTTCCTGGAGGACGTGAAGCAGGACGCCCTGGGCATGTATTTCGTCGGCCCCACCCCCCCGGCCCCCACCCCCGAGGTGGCCGCCCTGCGCCAGGCCTACATCGAACGCTACAAGATGGACCCGCCCACCATGTACTACCAGAGCGCCTACGACGCGGCCAACATCCTCTTCGACGCCATCGAGAAGGTGGCCAGGAAGGACTCCAAGGGGACCATGCACGTGGGCAGGCAGGCCCTGCGCGACGCGCTCTAC
>JBKICO010000115.1:0-5740 GCA_046567065.1 Acidobacteriota bacterium | reverse complement strand
CCCGCCCTGCCCCAGGGCCAGACCCTAGACGCCTGGCTGCGCGCCCGCAACCTGGCGGGGCGCGACGACGTGGCCGCCCACCTAGCCCTGCCGCCCCACTTAAGCCCCGCGCACTACGCCCGCGTGTGGGAACAATACCGTTGCCAAACGCTGCAAAGCGTGGTCTGGACGAAACTGGACGAAGCCGGTACTTTCGGGAGCCTGATCAATGTGGGCCGCATGACGGAATTGCCCGCCTCGGCCTTCTGCTTCGGACCGGGCCTTACGGGAACCATGGCCGAAGCCGCCTCCCAGGCGATGTGGAAGATCGTCTTCTCCCACCAGATGCCTGGGGCTCAAGCCCCGGCGTCGCAAACCGTGGAACAGGCCGCGTAAACGGAACCCAGCGCATGCACTCGAAAAATCCGCCCCTTGTCTTCTCCGTCACCTCCGGCAAGGGGGGCGTCGGCAAAACCAACATTTCCGTGAACCTGGCCCTGAGCCTGGCCAGGCTGGGCAAGCGCGTGGTCCTTCTCGACGCGGACCTGGGCCTGGCCAACGTGGACGTGGTGCTGGGCATGGCCCCGGAGCTCAATCTCTTCCACCTGTTCCACCAGGGGGTCAGCCTCAAGAAGGTGCTCTACAAGACGCCCTACGGCTTCCACATCCTGCCCGCGTCATCCGGCGTGGCGGAGATGCTCTCGCTCTCCACCGGGCAGAAGCTGGAACTCCTGGAGGCCATGGACTACCTCGAGGACAAGATCGACTACCTCATCGTGGATACCGGCGCGGGCATCAACGACAACGTGCTCTACTTCAACCTGGCCGCGCGCGAGCGCCTGCTGGTGCTCACCACGGAGCCCACGTCCCTCACGGACGCTTACGCCCTGATCAAAGTCATGCACATGAACCACGCGGTGAACCGCTTCCGTGTGGTGGTGAACATGGCGCAGAGCGAGAAGGCGGCCAAACAGGTTTTCAGCAAGCTCTACGCGGCCTGCGACCACTTCCTCGATGGAATATCTCTGGATTTTGTAGACTTTATACCGCATGATGCCACGGTACGGCAGGCTGTGATCCGCCAAACGCCATTTTGCCACATGGCCCCGGAAGCGCCTGCAAGCCTGAAGGTGGGGGCGATTGCCCGCAAAATTACAAGCTGGGACGTCGACGCGCAGCTCGATGGAAACATCAAGTTCTTCTGGAAAAAGCTCCTCTTCCAAGAGCAGCCCGTGGCTTAGCTTCGAAGCCGGAGCCAAGTCTTGGCAGGATTTTGTCCAGGCGGACCGGCAGGAAATCGTCAGGCACTACTCCCCCAAGATCAAGCTCCTGGCGTTGCGGCTCAAGGCCAAACTGCCCCCCAGCGTGGAGCTGGGCGAGCTGCTCAGCGCCGGGGCGCTCGGGCTCATGGAGGCCCTGGGGCGTTTCAAGCCTGAGATGGGCATCAAATTCGAGACGTTCGCCGAGTCGCGCATCAAGGGCGCCATGCTCGACGAGCTGCGCAAGCTCGACTGGTTCAGCCGGGGCCAGCGGCACCGGGTGCGAGTCATCGACGAGGCCATCCGCAAGCTGGAGGCCGTGTCCGACGCCACGCCCACCCCGGAGCAGCTTTCCGGCGTCACGGGCCTCTCCGTCAAGGAAGTGACCCAGGCCATGGAGGCCATGCAGAGCCAGCTCTGCCTGAGCCTGGACGCCATCACAGAGAATTTGACCTCGTTCAAGCAGCAGCAGATCGACAACGAGCCGTACAAATCGGCGGCTCTCAAAGAAATCATTGACAAACTGGCGCTGCTTATTGATGAACTGACGCCACGGGAACAGCTTGTGCTCTCACTGTATTATGTGGAAGAGCTCAACATGCGCGAGACCAGCGAAGTCATGGGCATCACCGAAGGCCGCGTTTCCCAGTTGCATTCCCAGGCCCTGGCCAAGCTGCGCGCCAAGTTCCACGCGCAATTCGGCATAGTGGACGCCTAGCGGGAAGCGGCAGCCGGACCCGGCGACACGTTTCGTAGCCTCCCCGCCGCGGGCGGGACACGCCAAAAGGAGACCGTCATGGCCGTGAACAAAGACATGCGCGTGCTCGTAGTGGACGATTTCTCCACCATGCGCCGCATCATAAAGAACATCCTGCGCCAGTTGGGCTTCACCAACATCATCGAGGCCGACGACGGCACCACCGCTTGGGAGATCCTCAACAAGGACCGCATCGATTTCGTCATCTCGGACTGGAACATGCCCAAGATGCCCGGCATCGAACTGCTCCGCAAGGTGCGCGCCAGCGAAGAGTTCGCCACCATGCCCTTCCTTATGGTCACGGCCGAGGCCCAGCAGGAGAACATCATCGAGGCCGTGCAGGCCAAGGTCTCCAACTACATCGTCAAGCCGTTCACGGCCGAGACCCTCGGCCAGAAGATCGAGAAGATCTTCGACAAGTAAACACCGGCGGGGCTTCGCGCCCCGCCATTTCACCCCCCGCACGGATCACACATGGCCGCGCCTGCGCCCCCCGACGATACCGCCCCCACGGGCGGCCCCCGCGACGGAGTGCTTGACCCGGCCGCTGCCGACCAGAACAAAGCCCGGCTCGACGATACCGAACTTTCCGCTGGTTCGCCGCGCGCCCAGCAGAAGGTCGAGCTGGACCTGGACGACGCCCCCTTCCTCGAAGACGAACCGGAGGAGGCCGCCCCCCTCCCCGAGATTCCCACAGCGCCCCCGCCCCAGGAGCTCGACGGGCCCCTCAAGCTGCCCTTCTGGAAGAAGAAGCTCGTGCTCATCGGCGGTGCGGCCCTGCTGCTGGTTGCCGGGGCAGCCGTGTGGTGGTTCTTCCTGCGCACGCCGCCCGAGCCCCCGCCGCCTCCGCCGCCGCCTCCTCCGGTGGAGGAGCCCGTACCGCCTCCGCCGCCACCGCCGCCTCCGCCGCCGCCCGACGTATTCCTGGAGCTGGCCCCCTTCGTGGTGGAAAAGGTGGACGCCAAGGGCGTGAGCAGGGTAGTCAACATCAAGCTCAAGCTCGTGTACAAGCAGGACAGCCCCATTGCACCCGAGCTGCAGCTCAAGGCTTTTCCCATCAGGGACGGGCTGTACTACAACCTGAAGAACAAGACTTTCAACAATCTGACCGACAAGGACGAGGTGGAGAAGATCCGGGAGGAGCTGCGCGGGGTGGTGAACAACTATCTCAACTCCGGGCAGATCGACCAGGTGCTGTTCGACGAACTGCTGGTGAAATGATGGCGGACATCAACATCACGGCTCCCATCGTGCAAATGCCCAACCTCCAGGGTATGGCCGCCGCCCAGCTGGCCCACCCGGAGGTGCAGCAGGTGTTCGCCCAGCAGATGGCCCTGCAAATCCAGAAGGACCAGCAGCACCAGGTCCAGAAGGTGGAAAAGCAGGAGCCCGCCGTGATGGTGAAGGACGACGATGGCTCCTCCCGCCAGTCCGCCCAGCAGCAACAGCCCCGCCGCCAGCACCACCCCGCCGAGGGGGAGGATGCGCCCCCGTCCTCGTCGCCCTGGATCGGGCATCTGCTCGACAAGAAGGTGTGAACGTGTCCCTGCAGGAATGGATTCTGCTCGCCCTCACCGGCAGCGAGCTCGTGCTGCTCATCCTTGTGGTGGGCTTCTTCGCCAGGCTGCGCCGCTCGGAGGATTCGCTCTCCGCGTTGCAGGCCAACCACGGCGAGCTGATGGGCAAGCTGGAGCGCAGCGCCCGGCTGGAGCAGGAGCTGCTCGAATCCTTCGAGGCGCGCCAGAAGGAGCTCATCCGGCTGGAAGACAAGCTCGACGCCCGCGCCCGCGAACTCTCCGCCCTGGTCAAAACCGCCGAGGACATGACCCGCTCCCCGGACTTCCTGCGCCAGGTGGTGCTCTCCGGCCACAAGAAGGGCCAGACGCCCAAGGCCCTGGCCAAGGCCACTGGCCTGAGCCAGGACGAAGTGGCCCTCATCATCTCCCAGGCCAAGTAACGCCCCCGGCGAGGCGAACCCAGCATGCGCATCCAGGGCCAGGGGACATCCTTCGGGTCCGGCGGCAACCGCCAGGACTCCCAGCGCTCCCGCCGCTTCCGCACCGCGCACCGGGCCGGGCAGAAGGTGCGCGGCACCGTGGTGGCCTGGCAGGAGCCGGGCCTGGCCTGGGTGGAGATCGACGGCCACCGACTGCTGGCCACCATCAGCCAGGACGCCGCCCTGGGGCTGGAGCGGCAATTCCTGATCGTGCGCCTGGAGCCCGATATCGTCCTGCGCGAAATCACCGGAGGCGCACGGGGCCTGGACGTGCTGGTATGACCCGGGGAACCGCTACGCCCGGCCCCATAATTTTTCTTGCCCAGTATGGGGCCTTCAATCTACCACCAGCGGACGGCAACATCCAAAATTCGTACACCCTTACCCTGTGAACACCATGCCATCAGATCTCTTCATCGTCGGGGGCGGACCCGCAGGCTACGACGCGGCCATGGCCGCCGCCAAGCGCGGCATCAAGACCACGCTGGTCGAAAAGGAACATCTGGGCGGCTCCTGCCTGAACTGGGGATGCATCCCGACCAAGTTCCTGCTGGGCGCGGTTGCGCCCTTGGCCGAGCTGGAAGGCCAGGCCAAAATGAAAACCGCCTCCGGGCAGATCCAGCTCGATCTGCCCGCCCTGGTGGACCGCAAGAAGCGCCATCTGGAGGCCACCCGCAAGGCCATGGCCACCGGCCTGGAAAAGGCCGGAGTGCAATTGGTACGCGGCGAGCTGAAGATGATCGGCGCGGTGAAATCGGTGGTCACCGTGGGGGACGAGCCCCAGGTGTTCGAATACAAGCGCTGCATCCTGGCCACGGGCAGCCGCCCGGCCTCGCACCCCGGCCTCAAGGCCGACCACGAGGCCATCCTCAATTCCGGCGACATCCTGAGCCTGCGCGAGGTCCCCAAGACCTTGCTGGTGGTGGGCGCGGGCTTCATCGGGCTGGAGCTGGCGCAGTTCTTCTCCCGCGCGGGCTCCGCCGTCACCCTGGTCGAGGCCGCACCGCGCATCGCACCCACGGAGGACGAGGAGATTTCCAAGGCGCTGCACCAATCCTTCAAGCGCATGGGCTGGGACATCCACACCGGCGTGCGCATCGCCGCCCTGGAAAACGCCAACGGCCGCGCCCGCCTGGTGCTGGAGGACGGCCGCGAGTTCGGCGCCGACAAGTGCCTGCTGGCCGTGGGGCGCCTGCCCAACTCCCGCAACCTGATGCTGGAGATGCTCGGGGCCGAGGTCAAAGGCGCGGGCTGGGTGCACACCGACGAACACCTGATGGCCTCGCCCACGGTCTACTGCGTGGGCGACGTCAACGGCCGCACCCTGCTGGCGCATGCCGCCTCCAGCCAGGGCGAGTGGGCCGTGCGCCACTTCGCGGGCGAGGTCTCCGACCCCTACGAGCCAGGCCCCATCCCCGGCTGCATGTACGGCGCGCCCGAGACCATGCGCGTGGGCGTCATGGAGGCCCAGGCCCGCGAGGAAGGCATGGACGTGAAGATCTCCCGCTCGCAGATGGTGGCCAACCCCATCGCCCAGGCCCACGGGGCAACGGGCGGGCTGGTCAAGTGCGTGTGGGGCGAAGGCAGGCTCGTGGGCGTGACCGCCGTGGGACACGGCGTGGCCTCCCTGGCCACCCTGGGCACGGTGCTCGTCTCCCAGAGCTGGACCCACAAGCAGTGCGAGGAGCTCATCTTCCCCCCCCCCACCCTGGACGAGGCTCTCAAGGCCGCCCTGCTCGGCCCCGCCGC
>JBKICO010000114.1:364-4890 GCA_046567065.1 Acidobacteriota bacterium | reverse complement strand
TGCGTCACCCCGGAACTGGCCCTCACGGGCTATCCGCCCCGCGACCTGCTGCTCTCCCCGGCCTTCATCGAGAAGGCCCGCCACGAGCTCAACAGGCTGGCCGAGCGTCTTGCCAAAGGGCCGGCGGTCCTCGTCGGCACGGCCATCCCCACCGGGCGCGGCGACGCCAAGCCCCTGTACAACTGCGCGGCGCTGCTGCGCGGCGGAGCCGTGGAGGCCTTCATCCCCAAAATGCTCCTGCCCACCTACGACGTCTTCGACGAGGACCGCTACTTCGAGCCCGGCGACGGCCTCGGCTTCGTGGAGATTGGCGGCAAGCGGCTGGGCGTGACCATCTGCGAGGACATCTGGGACGACAAGGACTTCTGGCAGAGCCGACGCTACCGCGAGGACCCCGTGGAACGGCTGGTGGCCGAGGGGGCGCAGGCCATCCTCAACCTCTCCGCCTCGCCCTTCACCCTGGGCAAGCAGGCCATGCGCGAGAAGCTCATCGCGAGCGCGGCCTCCAAGTACGGCATGCCCGTGCTCTACTGCAACCAGGTGGGCGGCAACGACGACCTGGTCTTCGACGGCCGCTCCATGGCCGCCGACGCCCTGGGCAACCTGACCATGCGCGCCAAGGGGTTCGGGGAGGACGTCTTGGTTGTGGATCTGGACGCCCTGGACAGGTGCTCGCCGGACTGCGAACCGGCCCTGGCCCAGGACGACTTCTCGCCCGAGGCCGAAGCCTGGCGCGCCCTGGTGCTGGGCGTGCGGGACTACGCGGCCAAGTGCGGCTTTTCTGGGGCGCTGCTGGGACTCTCCGGCGGCATCGATTCCGCCCTGACCGCCGCCATCGCCGCTGAAGCCCTGGGGCCGCAGAAGGTGCTCGGCGTGCTCATGCCCAGTCCCTATTCCAGCCAGGGCAGCGTGGACGACTCCCTTGAGCTGGCTGCGCGCCTGGGCATCGAAACCATGACCCTGCCCATCGAGGGCATCATGGGCAGCTTCGAGGCGACGCTGGCCGAAGCCTTCGCCGGGCGCGATCCGGACACCACGGAGGAGAACATCCAGTCGCGCATCCGCGGCAACCTGCTCATGGCGATCTCCAACAAGTTCGGCAAATTGTTGCTGACCACGGGCAACAAGTCCGAGATGGCCGTGGGCTACTGCACCATCTACGGCGACATGTCCGGCGGCTTGGCCGTGATTTCGGACGTGCCCAAGCCCATGGTCTACCGCCTGGCCGAGTGGTGCAACGCCAACCGGGCCGGCCTGATCCCCCAGAACATCATCGACAAGGCCCCTTCGGCGGAGCTGCGCCCCGACCAGAAGGACCAGGACAGCCTGCCCCCCTACGAGGAACTGGACGCCATCCTGCGCCTGCGCGTGGAATTGCATGCCTCCGTGGATGAGATCGCGGCGGCCGGGTTCGACAGGGTTGTGGTGGGCAAGGTGTGCAGGCTGGTCAAGAACGCGGAGTTCAAGCGCCGTCAGGCCGCGCCTGGCCTGAAGATCACAGACAGGGCCTTCGGCACGGGCTGGCGCATGCCCGTGGCCTGCCGCATGGAGTATTGAGCTGTAAGATCCCGGGCTTATTGGCCCATGAAGTGCTTCATGGCCAGCATGGTCTGTTCGAGTTCGAATTCCATCGCCCCCAACTCTCGGGCGGCCAGGGCCTTGTCGGCGGCCTTGGCCGCCTTTTCCACTTCGAAGGCCCGGTCCTTGAGCACCTCGGCCCCCATGGTGGCGGCCCCGCCCTTGAGCGTGTGGGCCATGAAGGCCAGTTGGGCCATGTCGCCCTCATCCAGCGCCTCGCGCATCTGCCCGAATTTCTGGGGCTGCTGATCCACGAAGACGCCGAAGAGCTTCTTCAGGAATTCACGGTTGCCCCGGGCCTTTTCCAGAAGCCAGGCCACATTGAGGACCTCCGGCCCGGCGGCGGGCTGCTCCGGCTGGGGCGTCCGGGGATTGCTTCTTGCGTGCAACACTTCGTACAGGGCGGCTTGGATCTCCTCCGAGCCCACGGGTTTGGGGAGGTAGACGTCCATGCCCTCGGCCAGGAAGCGCTCCCGGTCGCCTTTCAGGGCGTGGGCGGTCATGGCGATGATGGGCAGGTCGCGCGGGGTGCCCGGCACCTCTCCGGCGCGGATGCGCCGCGTGGCCTCCAGTCCGTCCATCTCGGGCATCTGGATGTCCATGAGCACGGCGTCCACCCGGTTCTCGGCCAACGCCTCGAGCGCCTCGCGCCCGTTGCCCACGGCCAGCACTTTGTGCCCGTCCTGCTCGAGAATTTCCGTGGCGAAGAGCTGGTTGATCATGTTGTCCTCCGCCAGGAGGATGACCAGGGGCGGCAGGCTGGGCCTGACCGCCTGTTCCTTGGCGGGTGCGGATTCTCCGGGCTGTGCCTCGGCCTTGAGGTCCACCTCGAAGCGGAAGAGGCTGCCCTTGCGCTCCACGCTCTCGACGCTCATGGCGCCGCCCATGCGCTCCACCAGGTGCTTGCAGATGGCCAAGCCCAGGCCGGTGCCGTAATATTTACGTGTGGAGGAGTTGTCCGCCTGGGTGAAGCTCTCGAAGATTGTGTCCAGCTTCTGCCGGGGGATGCCGGGCCCCGTGTCCCGCACGCTGACGCGCAGCCGGAAGCGCCCGCCGGCTGCGGGGGCGCCCGCCTCGGCCTGCACCGTCACGGACCCTTCGCTGGTGAACTTCACCGCGTTGCCCACCAGGTTGACCACTATCTGGCGGAGCCTGCCCGGGTCGCCCGTGACCAGCCGGGGCAGATCCTGCGCCAGGGAGCAGTGCAGGGTCAGGCCCTTGTTCTGGGCCAGGGCGGTGAAGATGCCGACGGCGCTGCGGAGGGTCTCGGTCAGGTCGAACGTCGACTCCTCCAGATCGAGCTTGCCCGCCTCTATCTTGGAGAAATCCAGGATGTCGTTGAGGATGTCCATCAGCGAGGCGGCCGACTGGCGCACCATGTCCAGGTAGTCGCGCTGCTTCTGCGTCAGTTCGGTGGCCAGCAGCAGCTCGCTCATGCCCAGGATGCCGTTCATGGGCGTGCGGATCTCGTGGCTCATGTTGGCCAGGAACTGGCTCTTGGCCCTGTTGGCGGCCTCCGCAGCCTCCTTCATGGTGGTCAGGTCACGCTCCAGGCGCTTGCGCGAGCTGATGTCGCGCAGGGAGGCAAGATAGACGAGCTCGCCGCCGTCCCAACGGGAGCGCACCACGCGCATCTCCACGGTGGTCTGCCTGCCGTCGCGGGAGCGCAGGGCAATCTCCATGCTGCCGTCGGGGATGAGGTTGTAGCCGAAGGGATCGCCGATGAGCTGCTCCGCGCTGGCCCCGAACATGCGCTCGGCGCAGGGGTTGACGAAGCGGATGCGGCCTTCCATATCCACCACGACGATGCCGTCGGCGTGGTTGACGATGATGTTCTGGAAACGCTTCCCGGAGGAAAGCAGGGCCGACTGGGCGATCTCCAACTGCCGGCAGACCTTGGCCCTGTTCACCGCGCAGACGATGCTCTGCTCCAGCAGACGGTTGTCCAACTGGGTGCGCGGCAGAACCATGACCACGTTCTCCGTCAGGGAGGCGTGCAGGAACAGGGAGGAGCCCGAGTCGCTGAACCCGATCACGGGCATGGCCGAGAACACCGTGGCCAGGTCCGCCGGGGGGGTGTCGGCCGGGGAGGGCAGCGGCAGGCCCGCGAGGATCACGTCAAAACGCTGCAGCGCGAGCACTTCCCATGCCTCGGCGACTGTGGCCGCGGTGTGGCAGATCGCATCGAACCGTTGCAGCCCCTGAAGCCTGTTGCGCAGGGACATGACGAAATCAGGGGATGGGTCGATGATCAGCAGCCTGAGGTATGGGCTTGGCGGGTACTTCAGGATCATATGCTCGAACCAATAGCAGCTTTGCCCGCTATTGCAACAGGGAGCACGCACCCGGGGCCTGAATGCACGCACTTGACAAATGCCCGCGCAGGGGAGCATTTCCCCTATCCCGAGGAGATGATATCATGCGCATACTTTTAGCGTCTCTGCTGTGCCTGTTCCTGTCGGGCTGCTCCGGCATCCCCCTGATGCCCGGCTCAGGCTCGAGCAACACGTTCTCCGCCCAGGACGGCTCCTACTCCATCAAGCTCGCTCCCGATTGGACCATCAAGGAAAAAGGCGCCGAACACGGCAGGCGCATCGCCGTGCTGGCCCACAAGGACGCGGTGGATTCGGGCAAGGGCTACCCCACCGTGATCGTGCGCGAGGTCCACGAGCCGACCCCGCCGGGCGTGCTCGAACTCATGGCCAGGGACCGCAACCTGGACTTCGCCGAGCTCTGGAACGTCAGCAAGGACAAATACCAGCAGAAGCAGGCCCTGCTCGACGGGTCGAACAGGATGCTCTCCTACTGGCTGGCCCCGGTGGACGGCCAGGGGGTGGAGTACTACGCCGCCGTGGTGCTCACTGGTTTCGGGCGCATCGAGATGATCGGCGTTGCCCAGGCGGGCACCGTTCCCAAGTACATGAAGGATTTCAACGCCATGTTTACCT
>JBKICO010000114.1:0-354 GCA_046567065.1 Acidobacteriota bacterium | reverse complement strand
TACGGCGCCGCCCTGGCCCGCGAGCAGGAGGGGCTGCGCAGGCTCATGTCCGAGACGGCGGCCCTGGTGACGTCGGGCAACGGGCTCTCCGTGCAGGAGAAGGGTTTCCTCTCAGGGGCTTACGCGCGGGCCACCGGCAAGGCGCTGGAATCCTGCCTGGAGCTGGCCGAGGCCATCTCGAAACCCCGCACCGGGGAGTCCAAGGCCACCCTGCAGCAATTGGCTGACCGGCTGGACGGCGCGGCAACGGACCTGGAGACCATCCAGCTCAACATCCGCGAGGAGCAGGCCCGCAACTCCGTGGAAAAGAGCGCGTCCCGCTCCCGGCGTATGGCCGGGCTCGCGCGTGAGGTG
>JBKICO010000113.1:0-3516 GCA_046567065.1 Acidobacteriota bacterium | reverse complement strand
GGCACAGTCCAGGCGGGCAAAATCCCTCCAGTGGGTCGAAAAGTTCGCCGCCGTGTACACCCCGGTCATGGTGGGGGTCTCCCTCATGTTCGCGGTGGTGCCGCCGCTCTTCATGGGCGGGGCCTGGGGCGAGTGGTTCTACGAGGCGCTGGTGATCCTGGTGATCTCCTGCCCGTGCGCGCTGGTGATCTCCACGCCGGTGAGCGTGGTGGCCGGGCTGGCCTCGGCGGCCCGCAACGGCGTGCTGGTCAAGGGCGGGGCGTTCCTGGAGACGCCCGCCACCCTGAACGCCGTGGCCTTCGACAAGACGGGCACCCTCACCCACGGCAGGCCGGGCGTCACGGACGTCACACCGCTGGGCGGTGCTTCCGAAGGGGAATTGCTCGGCATCGCCGCGGCCCTGGAGGCGCGCAGCAGCCACCCCGTGGCCCGGGCCGTCATGCGCCACGCCGCATTGATGGGCGTGGCTCCGTTGCCGGTCGAGGAGGACCAGGCCAGGCCGGGCCTCGGCGCGCAGGGGCGCATCGAGGGCGCGATGTACGCCATCGGCAACCTGCGCTTCCTGGAGGAGTCCGGCCACGCCGCGCGCACGCCAGAATTCGAGGCGGCGCGGGAGCGGCACCAGCGCTCGGCGGGCACAGTGGTCTTCGTCTGGAGCGATACGCGGGTGCTCGGCTGCATCACCGTGGAGGACAAAGTGAGGCCGCAATCCCGCGAGGCCCTTGCCGCTCTGGGGGAAGCGGGCGTGGACACCATCGTCATGCTCACCGGGGACAACGCCGCGACCGCCGAAAAGATCGCGCGCGAGGCGGGTGTGGCCCAATTCCGCGCCGACCTGATGCCCGAGGACAAGACCCGCGTGGTGGAGGAACTGGTGGCCTCGGGCAAGCGGGTGGCCATGGTGGGCGACGGCGTCAACGACGCCCCGGCCCTGGCCGCCGCGCACCTGGGCATCGCCATGGGCTCCATCGGCACGGACGTGGCCATCGAGACCGCGGACGTGGCCCTGATGTCCGACGACCTGGCCAAGCTGCCCTGGCTCATCAGGCATTCGCGCCGGACCATGGGCATCATCAAGGCGAACATCTGGTTCGCCCTGGGCGTGAAGGCGGTGTTCCTGCTGATGGCCGCCCTGCAGATGGCCACGCTCTGGACGGCCATCCTGGCGGACATGGGCACGTCCCTGTTCGTGATCTTCAACGGCTTGCGCCTGCTGCGGATCAAACCGTAGGCACACCGCGCGCCGCTCATACCTTTTCCGGGAGGTTCCATGACGACACAAGGTCCGTCGCGTCCGCTCGCCCCGTGTTTCATGAAGCAGTTGATCGCCCACACCGCGCTCGTTCTGGCCTTGGCCCTGCCGGGGGCCATGGGAGCCGCCCCGGCGAAGGCTGACACCGGCATCGCCGGGGCACCCCGGCTCAATCAAGGGAAAACCCATTCCAAACGCGAGGTCGGCGCCTCATCCGGATTCGGGGTGAGGCGCGACCCCATCAACAAGCTAAGCGACTTCCACAAGGGCATCGACATCTCCCGTCCGGCAGGCACCGCGGTATTGGCTTGGTCCGAAGGGGTGGTTGTGAGGGCGGGCTGGCTGGGAGACTACGGAAACACCGTGGACGTCCTGCATTCCGACGGCGTGAAGACGCGCTACGCGCATCTGCGGACAGTGCACGTGGGCGCGGGGGAGAAGGTGCGCGCGGGGCATGTGCTCGGCCAGGTGGGGCGGACAGGCCGCACCACGGGAGCGAACCTCCATTTCGAAGTCACCGTCGGGGACAAACTCGTGGACCCGCGAAAGCACTTTCCGGACCCTTCCCAGGTCGTCGAGCGCAAGGCCGATGCGGTGGGACCCTCGGGCCGGGCGGCCTCGCGGCAGGGATGAGGCGCAGCGGACGTTTTTGCTTCACCACTGGAGAGGCGGACCACAAAATACGTTGACACGGTAATTGTGGGCAACAAAGCACTGCACTCACGTAATATAAGGGTGTGCTGACCATACCCCGCAGAGCGTATCAGCGAGAAGGAGGCCCCGGACGAGGCGGCAGTGCCAATAAGCAACAGCCGCCTCTCAGGATAATTCCGGGATAATTTTCCTTTCCGGGACTATTCCGGGACTGGATCGGATTTTTGACTTAAATACTGGGTTGCAGGTGGGATAAAAATCCACATGCAACCCATTGGTATTACTCGTGGAGCCAGCGAGGGGACTCGAACCCCTGGCCTGCTGATGACGAATCAACCGGTTTTTCTTGGAATCTCCAGGAGAAATTTCGTTTCGGTTGGGCAGAACCAAGCTTATGCTTAGGTGCTGGGCATCAAAGGGAGAGGTGTGGGTTTACGGCAAAGCCGTGTGCCGCATGTTGTATGCACACGCTGTATGCACAAAAAATACGGGCACTTAGAAATTTCTTCCAAGTGCCCGGTATTTTTGGTGGAGGCGATGAGGATCGAACTCACGACCTCAGCATTGCGAACGCTGCGCTCTCCCAGCTGAGCTACGCCCCCGTGCGAGGCAGGGTAGTTAAGCGTTTTTGGCAGGACGGTCAAGGGGTGGCGTGATCCAATATGGTTTCCAGCCGAACGGCGTAGGTATGCCGCGCCGCGATATGCTCCCGCCAGGCGGCGCGCAGGGCGGGGCCTGCGGATTCCAGGCGGCGTAGAGCCTCGGGGATATCGCTCGGTGCGCGGAAGACGGCCTCCCGCACGAGTTCGTCGGGGAATATGTCCAGGCCTGGGGTGTTGTCGGAGAGCAGCAGCCCTCCGGCGGCCCACACGTCGAAGTGCCGCTGGGTCAGCCCGCGCGGCAGCAGGGGGCTGGTGGCCCCGATGACGCAGCGGCAGGAGGCGTACATCCCGGCCAGGGGGCCGTAGTAGTCCACGGGGGGAAGAAGCTGGAAGGCGGCACGGGCCAGCCCCGGCCAACGCTCGTCGCCGCAGACCGCCAGGGGGCCAGCGGCCGCCGCGCCTTCGATAACGGCCGCGCGCCAAGCCTGGCCGCACAATTCCGCGCCCAGCCCGGCCAGCCGCGCCTGCCTGCCGGGCCAGAGCGTCTCGCAGCCCAGGCGCTCAAGCCACCAGGCGTAGTCGGGCCGCCCGCCGCTGCCCAGCATGGCCAGGGCTTCATCCATGAGCGCCTGCGGGGGGCGCAGGCCAGCAAAAAAGTCGTCGCGCCCGGGGAAGCCGCTGCGGCCCACGAAGAGCAGCTTGCCCTCAAGGTGCGGGGCGTCGGGCCTCGCGTTGAAGAAGGCCTGGCAGGCGGCCAGAGGCAAATGGTAGGCGTGTTTGGCCCCGTGACGGCGCAGGGGCTCCAGGAACCAGCCGTCGGTGACGAATACATGGATGTCCCGCCAGAACACGCCCTTCAGGCGGCTCAGGGCGTGGAAGGGGTTGTCCACGCACCAGGCGGCCACGGGCACCCCGGCGCGCCGGAGCAGGTGAAAGTCGAACCCCGATTCGTCCAGCCCGTCGAAGTTGACGCTCAGGAACAGGGAGGGGCTCTCCCGGCGAAGGATG
>JBKICO010000112.1:0-5321 GCA_046567065.1 Acidobacteriota bacterium | reverse complement strand
AGCTGGAATCTCGCGCGGCTCCACCCGCTGGGGCGCCTCGCGCACGTGGTCGTCATCGGCGCGGTAATGGTTGGCGAGCGCACGCCCCATCTCCTCGGGATCAAGGCCAACCAGCTTGGCGTAATTCTTAACGAATCCCTTGGCGTAAACGGGATGCGGCAGTTCCTTGGTGCGCCCTTCCTCAAGGGCGACCAGGTACTTTTTGCTGATCTTGATCTCGGTGGCGGCCTGCTCCAGGCTGATGCCCAGGCGTTCCCGCTCCTGGCGCAGCAGAGCGCCCATTTCCTCGAGGGTCATTGCTAGTCCTTACAACAGCCTCAGTTGGATCAAAGATTGATTTTGATGACGGACTTGGCGCGCAGCTTGTCCATGTACTCAGTGAATTGCTTCTCCAGCTTGGCGCGGTAGATGCGCTCCTGAATCTCGTCGTGCACGCTCTCCAGGGGCGGCGCGCTGGAAGCCGCCGGGGCCTGGGCTGCGGCGCCCTCCCCACTGATGGTGAGCAGCACCGGCTTGCCGTCGAGCAGCACGGGCTGGCTCACGCCGCCGGGCTGGGTGTCCTGCAGGGCCTGGCGCAGCTCGGGGGCGAGGTCCTTGAGTTCGACCTTGCCGATGTCGCCGCCCTGGTCCGCGCCGGGACCGATGGAGTGTTTGCGGGCGGCTTCGGTGAAGCTGATCTGGCCGCTGGCGATGCGCTGGCGCAGGGCCTTGGCCTCGTCCATCTTGGCCAACATGATAAGGCCCACGCGCTGGCCGGTCTGCACGCGCATCTCGCCCTTGTTCTCGTCGTAGAACTTGCGGATCTCGTCCTCGCTGACCAGCACCTTGCGCTGCACCATGTAGCCCAGGAGCTGCTTCTTGAGGATGTCCTTCTTGATGCTTTCGGCGAACTGCTTGCGGGTCATGCCTTCCAGGCGCAACTGCTGGACGAACTGCTCCTCGCTGATCTTGCCCTTCTCCCTCATCTCCTTGATGCGGGCCTCGACCTCGGCGTCGGAGATGTTGACCTTCATCCTGACGGCCTCCTGGCGCAGGAGGATGTCCTCCACCATGGAGGCCAGGATGCGGGTCTGCAGTTCCTTCATGACCGGGGCATTGGGGTCGTAGGGCTTCTTCTCAACCTGGGTGACGTAGAGCCGCACGCGTTCGTTGAGCTCGAAGAGGGTTATCATCTCGCCGTTCACCTGGGCCACCATCTTGTCCACCACCTGTTGGGCGGCGTTGGCGGTTGCGGCCAGGGAAAGGGACAGCAGCACGGCGGCAAGCAGACGGGGGAGCAGGAACAATGGTATCCTCCAAGAAGGCTGGATGGCCGGATTCGGGACCGGCCTTGCGGCGAGGCCCTTGTATGCTGTTTTGGTTGCCTATGCAACGAGGCGGCCTCTAGCCGCCCCCTTTTTCGGGGACAAGGGCCGGGCTGATCTGCAAGACCGCGCCGGAGAGGGCTTTTTCCAGCCAGGCGGAAAACTCGGCGGCTAGTTTGGCCTCGGCCAGGCGCTTCTCCACCAGGGGATAGACCTGAGCCACGCCCTCCACCCGGGGTTCAGAGCGCTCCAGCAGCAGCAGGGCCTGGAACCCCGCCCCGCCCGCGCCCACAGGGCCGGACTGCCCGGGCTTGAGCGCGGCCAGGGTGTCGCGCCACTTGCGGGGCAGGCTCTCCACGGTTCCTGCCTGGGCCTGGATGGAGACGTCGTCGAAGACGGTGAGCAGGTCCAGGGGGTCCTTGGCCTTGGCGGCCGCCTGCAGGGCCTTGTTCAGGCTCTCGGCGTTCTTTGATTCGATCCGCAGGAACTTCACGGCGGCGGGCTGGGCGAACTCCCTGGAGTGCTCCTTGTAGTAGGCCTGCACCTCCAGGGGCGTAATCACCACGCGGGGCCGCAACACCTGGGCGATGAGCGTGTCCATGGCAAGGCGGGCGCGCAGCCTCTCCCGCCAGATGGCGGGCTCCACGCCCTCCTCGGCCATGGTCTGCTCGAAGGCGTTGCCGGGGTAGCCGTCGCGCAGGGCCGTCTCGGCGCGCAGAACGTCCGCCTCGCCCGGCTCCAGGCCGCGCTTTTCGAGCTCCTGGGCCACCAGGGACTCCACCACCAGCACGGCCAGGGCCTGCCCGTATTCGCTCCTCAGCCGCTTGAGCTCCTCGCCCTCCCCTCCGGGCTGGACGTAGAGCTTGAGCCCGTGCACGAACTCCAGCGTCTTCAGGCTCACGGGTTTTCCGTTGACCAGGGCCACCACGCCCGGCTCCATGGGCTCGCCGCCGCACCCGGAGAGGCTCACCGCCATGAGCAGCAGCCCGGCCAGCAGCAGTGCGCGCCTCACGGCGTCAACCCCGCCAACTCTTTGGCCGCGAAGAGCAGGTTCTCGCGCACGGAGCCCTCCTGCGGCAAACGGATGTCCAGCTTGGCGGGCGGCAGGAGCTTCACCCAATTCTGGCGCGGCGCGATCCAGGCCAGCAGGGCCTCGGGCGAGAGCGAGGCGGCCTGGGCGTCCCAGGTGAGGGCCAGCTTGGCGGGATGGATGTCCGCCTTGCGCACCCCGAGCTTGGTCAGGATGCGCTTGAGGCCAAGCACCGCGGCGAAGTTCTCCACCTCCTCGGGCGTGTGGCCCCAGAGGTCGCGGATGTCGGCCAGCACCTCGGCCAGCTCGGCCTCGCCGTGGGCGGTGGTGAGGCGTTTGTAGAGGCGCAGCCGCTCCTTGGAGTCGGGCACGTAGGTCTCGGGGATGCGCGCGGGGATGCCCAGGTTGAGCTCCGTCTCCACCTCTTCGCGCGGGGGGTCGCCCTTGATGCGGCGCACCTCCTCGTCGAGCATCTCCAGGAAGAGGTCCAGGCCGATCCTGGCGATCTGTCCGGACTGGGCCTCGCCCAGGATGTTGCCCGCGCCGCGCAGGCGCAGATCCTCCATGGCAATCTGGAAGCCCGCGCCCAGGTAGTCCATGTCCAGGATCACCTGCAGGCGCTTGCGGGCCAGCTCGGGCACGCGGTCAAGCGACGGCACCACGAAGTAGGCGTAGGCCTGGCGCTCGGAGCGGCCCACGCGGCCGCGCAGCTGGTAGAGCTGGCCCAGGCCGAACATCTGGGCGTTGTCCACGATCAGGGTATTGGCCCGGGGGAAGTCCAGCCCGGATTCGATGATGGCCGTGCAGACCAGCACGTCGATCTCGCCGTGCCAGAACTTGTGCATGGACTCTTCCAGGTCCTTCTCGGCCATCTGGCCGTGGGCCATGCCGATGCGCGCGCCCGGGGCGATCTTGCGCACGAAGTCGCCCGCGGCGGCCAGGCTGTGCACGCGGTTGTGCACCCAGAACACCTGCCCGCCCCGCTCCAGCTCGCGGCCTACGATGTTGGCCAGCATGGCCTCGTCGCGCTCCACCAGGGCGGTCTCAACCACCTTGCGGTCCGTGGGCGGGGTCTCCATCACGGAGAGCCCCCTGATGCCCGAGAGCGAGAGCTGCAAGGTGCGCGGGATGGGCGTGGCCGTGAGCGTCAGGGCGTCCACGTTCTTCTTGAGGGTCTTGAGCTTTTCCTTGTGCTTGACGCCGAAGCGCTGCTCCTCGTCGAGGATGATGAGCCCGAGCCTGGGGAAGGTCACGTCCTTGGAGAGCAGGCGGTGCGTGCCGATGAGGATGTCCAGCTCACCCTTGGCGGCCTGCTCCGTGACCAGCTTGGCCCGTTTGGGCGGCACGAAGCGCGAGAGCATGCCCACGTTCACGGGGAAGCCCTCCAGGCGCTTGACGAAGTTCTGGTAGTGCTGCTCGGCCAGCACCGTGGTGGGGCACAAGAGGGCCACCTGCTTGCCGTCCAGCACGGCGCGGAAGGCGGCGCGCATGGCCACCTCGGTCTTGCCGAAGCCCACGTCGCCGCAGACCAGGCGGTCCATGGGTTCGGGGCGCTCCATGTCCTCCAGCACGTCGGAGATGGCGCGCTCCTGGTCGGGGGTCTCCTCGAAGCCGAAGGTGGCCTCGAACTCCCAGTACAGCTCGTTGACAGGGCCGTAGGCGTAACCCTTGGCCACGCGGCGGTAGGCGTACATCTCCACCAGATCCTGGGCGATCTTCTCGATGGCCTTGCGGGCCTTCTCCCGGCTGGTCTTCCAGCGCGCGCCGCCCAGGCGGTCCAGGGCGGGGTCGTTGCCCTCCGGCCCCTTGTAGCGCTGCACCAGGCCCAGGCGGTCCACCGGCAGGTAGAGCTTGTCCCCGCCGTCGAAGAGCAGCAGCAGATAGTCGTTGGCGGCCTGGTCCACGGAGAGGCGGGTCAGCTCCTCGAAGCGGGCGAGGCCGTAGTCGCGGTGCACCAGCAGGTCGCCGAGGTTGAGGTCGTCGAAGGCGGTGAGGCCCTTGAAGCCCTTCTCCGGCTTGGGGCGGGCGGCCTTGCCGGCGCCGGGCTGGATCACGTCCTCCGGCAGGACCAGGCAATTGTTCCAGCCCAGCTCCATGCCGCGCCGCAGGGGGGAGACCAGGGCGTAAAGCCCGGGCCGCCCGGCGGGGGCCTCCTGCGAGAAGCTGAAGCCCTCGTGCTCGGCCAGCTTGAGGAACTTTTTGCGGGACTGGCGGGAATGGAAGGAGAACAGCACCTGCCTGTGCTCCTCCTGCCACTGCTTGAGCCCGGCCACCAGGGTGCTCCAGGGGCGGCGGGCCTCGTCGGGGCGCCAGAACAGGTCGGCGAAGTTGTCGATGTGGCGTTCGGGCAGGTCGGTGCCGTGCTTCTCGCGCCCGATGACCAGATCCTCGAACACCAGTTGGGGCCTGTCCATCCAGGTGCGGCGGGACATGGCCTCGGGCCAGACAAGCTGGTGCCTGGGCCAGGGGAAGCCCTGGGCTCCGGCCAGCTTCTCCAGCTCCGTGACCCAGGCCAGCTCCTGCTCCTCCAGGCGGGGGCGCAGGCTGGCGGACTGGTGCAGCACGAACACGGCGTTCTTGGGCAGCCAGCGCTCCAGGGAGACAGGGGCCTCGTAGTAGAGCCCTGGCCAGAAGTTGCCGTCCCCGCGCAGGAGCATGTCCTCCATGTGGGCCTGGGCCGAGCGGTTGAGCTCGCCGGTCTGGGCCAGCCTGGCCCAGTTGGCCCGGGCCTGCTCCTTGAACTCCTCGGAGAGCACCGCCGGGGCCACCGGCAGGATGGTGACCCGCTCCAGCGGGGCCTGGGAGCGCTGGGAGTTGGCGTCGAACAGGCGGATGCTCTCCAGGGTGTCGCCGAAGAACTCCAGGCGCACGGGCTGGTCGTACCCGGGGGGGAAGATGTCCAGCAGGTCGCCGCGCAGGGCCATGTCGCCCGGCAGGGAGGCCATGCCCACGCGCTTGTAACCCCAGAGCATGGTCTGATCCAGGAT
>JBKICO010000111.1:0-2574 GCA_046567065.1 Acidobacteriota bacterium | reverse complement strand
CAGGCTTTGGCCCCCGTGTATCCGGCGGACAATGCGTTCGACACTGCCAACAGCGGCACAAGGCATACACCAACGGCTAACAATACGGCTGCCCGGCGCATTCGGCCCCTCCCTGCGGGTTCTGGTTGCAACAAATCAGGCGCCTGGCCGGTTGATGAGGCCAGGGGCTTGCAGCCGCAATCCTGGGCGAGGAGGTGCGTAAATGATAAAAAACGGTCCACGGCTGGCCGCCAGGACAATACGCCCCGTCCTTGGCGCTGTACGGCTGAATTGACGAGTACAGCAATAGCTTGCAGAGCTTCTGCAAGTAGTAAAACGTTACACTATAGGACCAAAGGTTGCAACACTAAATGCCTGAAACAACGATGCTTGATGACATTTTGCGCCTTATAAATCAAAAAGCCCCGTCCGCGGAACGGACGGGGCTTCATTCGTGCGGCCTATAGTCGTTTTACCAGTCCAGGGTGGCCTTGAATGCCTGGGCCAGGTCGTCCACAGCGCAGCGCAACAAGGCGGCTCCACCGTTGCGGATGGTGAGCGCGCCGTCGTCCGTGACGCGGCCGATGGGGGCGATCCACTGCCCGGCGAAGAGCTTCTCGAAGCTGGGCACGTTGCCCGAGGGCACGCTGACCACGAAGCGGGAGTGGCTCTCGGAGTAGAGCACCTCCAGGGGGGTGGCGCAGTCCTGGCTGGCGGGCACGCGCAGCAGATCCACGTCGGCGCCCATGCGGCCGCCGATGCACATCTCCGCCAGGGCCACGGCCAGGCCGCCGTCGGAGCAGTCGTGGCAGGCGTTGACGACACGGCCCTTGATGGCCTTGCGCAGGCTGCGGTAGCGGGCCTTGGCCGAGAGGGCGTCCACTTCGGGCACGCGGCAGTCGGTGAAGCCCAGCTCTTCCGCCAGTTCAGAGCCGCCAAGCTCGGGGCGGGTCAGGCCCAGCATGTAGAGCACGTCCCCGGCCTGCTTGAGGTCGGAGGTCATGGTCTGGGCCGCGTCGGGGATCACGGAAAGCACCGTGAAGAGTACCGTGGGCGGGATGGAGATCTTGGCCCCGCCGCCGGTGTAGTCGTTCTTCATGGAGTCCTTGCCGGAGACGCAGGGCACGCCGTAGGCCTGGCAGAAGTGGGCCAGGGCCTGGTTGGCGCGCACCAGCTGGGCCAGCTTGTAGCGGCCGTCGGGCGTCTTGGCGGACTGCACCGGGTCGCACCAGCAGAAGTTGTCCACCCCGGCCATGTGGGCCAGGTCCGCGCCTGTGGCCACGGCGTTGCGCACTGCTTCGTCGATGGCTCCGGCCATCATCCAGTAGGAGTCCAGGTCGGAGTACTTGGGGCAGATGCCGTGGGAGAGCACCAGGGCCTCCTTGCGGGCGAGCACCGGGCGCATCACGGCGGCGTCCGCCGGGCCGTCGCGCTTCACGCCCACCAGGGGCTTGACCACGCTGGCGCCTTTGACCTCGTGGTCGTACTGGCGGATCATGTACTCCTTGCTGCAGATGTTCAGGCGGCTAAGCATGCTCATGAGCAGTCCGGCCTGGTCCTTGACGGCGGGTTGGGGCTGGCAGGGCGTGCCGGGGCGCTCCCAGCGCGCCTCCAGCCGCATCCTGGGGGTGCCGTCGTGCAGGAAGCCCATGTCCAGCAGGGCCACGGGCTTCTGGCCGTAGCTCACGCTCAGGGTGCCGGAGTCCGTGAAGCGGCCCAGGTCCGTGGCTTCCACGTCCATCTCGGCGGCCAGGGCCATGAAGCGCTCGAACTGGTCCGGGCCCACGGCCACGGTCATGCGTTCCTGGGCCTCGGAGAGCAGGATCTCCCAGGGGCGCAGCCCGTCGTACTTGAGCGGGGCCTTGGAGAGGTCAAGCTCGGCGCCGCCGCTGTCCTGGGCCATCTCGCCCACGGAGGAGGACAGGCCGCCCGCGCCGTTGTCCGTGATGGCGTGGTAGAGGCCCAGATCCCGGGCGCGCATGAGGAAGTCGTACATCTTGCGCTGGGTGATGGGGTCGCCGATCTGCACCGCGGTGGCCGGGGAGCCCTCGTGCAGTTCCTCCGAGGAGAAGGTGGCCCCGTGGATGCCGTCCTTGCCGATGCGCCCGCCGGTCATGACGATGCGGTCGCCGGGCAGGGCGCGCTTCTCGAAGCTGGGCTTGCCGCCCACCTGGGCGGGCATGATGCCCACGGTGCCGCAGAACACCAGGGGCTTGCCCAGGAAACGCTCGTGGAACACCACCGAGCCGTTCACCGTGGGGATGCCGGACTTGTTGCCGCCGTGCTCCACGCCCTCGCGCACGCCTTCCATCACGCGGCGCGGGTGCAGCAGGCGCGGGGGCAGGGGCTCGTCGTGGAAGGGGGAGGCGAAGCAGAACACGTCCGTGTTGCAGAGCAGGTTCGCGCCCATGCCCGTGCCCATGGGGTCGCGGTTGACGCCCACGATGCCGGTGAGCGCGCCGCCGTAGGGGTCCAGCGCGGAGGGGGAGTTGTGCGTCTCCACCTTGACGCAGAGGTGGTGCTCGTCGGTGAAGCGGATCACGCCGGCGTTGTCCTTGAAGACCGAGAGGCAGATGTCGTCCGCGCCCATGGACT
>JBKICO010000110.1:0-4466 GCA_046567065.1 Acidobacteriota bacterium | reverse complement strand
TGACCCTGGACACCCTGTTCAAGACCACCTTCGACGCCATCCTGGCGGATCTGCGCAAGGGCGAATCCCCCGAGAACTGCATCACCTGCCACAACATCTTCCGCTACCTGGAGCGCATGGGGGACACCATCCTCAACATAGGCGAGGCCATCATCTTCGCCGCCGTGGGGGAGAAGTTCAAGATACACCAGTACGAAGCCCTCAAGCAGACCCTGACCCAGTTGGGGCAGGAGGTGCCCATCTCCGACGGGGAGTTCCACTCCATCTGGGGCACGCGCTCGGGCTGCCGCATCGGCAAGGTGGAGGGCGCGGGCGGCGTTAAGCGCGGCTCACGGGCCAGCGGCGTGCTCTTCAAGGAGGGCAACGCGGCCAAGCTGCGCAACGAGGCCCAGAACATCACCCGCTGGAAGTCCGTCATGCCCGGGCTGCCGCCCACCATCCAGGCCTTCCAGGAGGACGGCGATTCGGCCTCCATGCTCATGGAGTACCTGGGCGGTTGCACCTACCAGGAGGTTGTGCTCACGGGAGCGCCGGACATCGCGGCCAACGCCACCTTCATCCTGCTGCAGACCGTGCACCAGCTCTGGAGCGACACCATCAGGAAGGAGCCGGTGCGCGGCGGATACATCAGGCAGTTGCAGAGCCGCCTGGAGGACGTCTACCGCATGCACCCCTCCTTCAGGACCCCGCGCATGGGCCTGGAAGGCCTGGAGATCCCCGCCTTCGAGGATCTGCTGGCAGGCGTGGCGGAGCTGGAGCAGGGCCTTGAAGCGCCGTTCTCGGTGTTCATCCACGGCGACTTCAACATCAACAACATCGTCTACAACCACGAGGAGCAGCGCATCCACTACATCGACCTGCACCGCTCCAAGGACCAGGACTACGTGCAGGACGTCTCCGTGTTCCTCATCTCCAACTTCCGCCTGCCCGTGCTGGACCCGCACCTGCGCGACCGGCTGGACCGCGTGATGCGGGAGTTCCTGCACTTCACCCGCGCCTTCGCGGCCGAGTTCTCCGACGACACCTTCGAGGCGCGCCTGGCCCTGGGGCTGGTGCGCTCCTTCATCACCTCCAGCAGGTTCGAGTTCAACCAGGCCTTCGCCAAGGAGATGTACCACCGGGGCGTGTTCCTGATGCAGAACCTGCTCGCGCACAGCCGCTCGAGCTGCCCCTGGAGCGGCTACCGCCTGCCCGAGGCCGTGCTCATCTACTGATCCGTTTCCCGGAGAGAGACATGAAAAAGATTGGCGTTGTGGGCATTACGGACGGCTGGTCCTCCGAGGTTCTGGCAGACGCCTGCCGCAAGCACACGGGCTTCCGCCTGCTCATCGACATGGACAAGGCCGTGCTGGACCTGGAGCGGGGCACCGTGCGCTACAACGGGCAGGACTTGCTGGAGCTCGACGCGCTCATCGTCAAGAAGATCGCCCCGCAGTACTCCCCGGACGTGCTCGACCGGCTGGAGATGCTGCGCTTCCTGGAGCTCAGGGGCCTGCCGGTGTTCTCCAGGCCGTCCTCCATCTTGAGGCTCATCGACCGCCTGAGCTGCACCGTGACCCTGCGCGCGGGCGGGCTGCCCATGCCCGCCACGGTCATCACCGAGGACGTGGACGAGGCCCTGAACGCCGTGGAGCGCTTCGGCAAGGCCGTGTTCAAGCCGTTATACTCCACCAAGGCCCGGGGCATGGAGGTCATTGCGGCCGGGGACGAGGCCAGGGGGCGCATCGAAGCCTTCCAGCAGGCGGGCAACGCCGTGATGTACCTGCAGAAGATGCTGCCGCCCCTGGAGAAGGACCTGGGCGTCACCTTCCTGGGCGGCGAGTACCTGGCCACCTACGCCCGCAAGTCCGGCGGCTCCAGCTGGAACACCACCACCAACGCGGGCGGCAAGTACGTGGCCGTGGAGCCCTCCCCCGAGATCGTGGAGCTGGCGCGCAGGGCCCAGTCGCTGTTCGACATGTCCTTCACCTGCGTGGACATCGCCGAGACGGCAGGCGGCCCCATCGTGTTCGAGGTCTCGGCCTTCGGCGGGTTCCGGGGCCTCCTCGACGCCTGCGGCATCGACGCGGCTGACGCCTACGTCAAATTCGTTCTGGAGAGCCTCGGATGAACCTCACCCTGCGGGGGGCCCTGGCCCCCATCCTCGCCGCCCACCCCTGCCCGCACACGCTGGGCCTGCGCTTCGGAAGCTATGCCCTGGACGTACGCTCCAACGAGCCCGCGCTCATCGCCTGGCTGTCGGACTATTACCGCGACTTCCTGCGCCAGGGCGGCCCGGCCGTGTGTGAGGTGCTGGCCATAGAGGCCGAGCCCCAGAGGCTCAACCTGGACTACCAGCTCAAGCAGCCCGAGCCGGGCAAGACCAAGATCAAGGAGGAATGGGCGGCCCTCGAGGGTGGCCGGGCCGTGCACAAGCGCCTCACCGGCATGGCCTTCCTCTTCGGCGAGGGCCTCAACGTGGCCGTTGGCCCCTGCCTGGAGAACCCCAACCAGGTGGTCAATTTCATCAACAACCGCTTCATCGAGCACAGGCTCAACGAGGGCTGCCTGCTGGGCCACGCCGCGGGCGTGGCGCACGAGGGCCAGGGCCTGAGCCTGGCCGGGTTCTCGGGCATGGGCAAGTCAACCCTGGCCTTGCACATGATGAACCACGGCCTGCACTTCGTCTCCAACGACAGGGTCATGATCGGGCGCGCCAACGGCGGGCTCATGATGTACGGCGTGGCCAAGATGCCACGGGTGAACCCCGGCACCGTGCTCAACAACCCGAGCCTGGCCTCGGTGATGCCCGAAGCCGACAGGGCCGCCTTCAAGGATCTGCCCCTGGAGGAACTCTGGAGCCTGGAGCACAAGTACGACGCCTTCATCGACACCTGCTTCGGCCCAGGCCGCTTCGACCTGGAGGCCCGCATGAAGGGCCTGGCCATCCTGAACTGGAAGCGCGAGGGCGGCGAGCCCAGAGTTGCCCAGGTGGATATCGGCCAGCGGCGCGAGTTGCTCCCGGCCTTCATGAAGAGCACGGGGCTCTTCTTCGAGACCACCGGGGACCTCAACGTGCCGGACTTCTCCGAGGAAGCCTACGTGGAGATGCTCTCGGGCTGCACGGTGCTGGAGGTGACCGGCAGGATCGATTTCGAGAAGGCCGCCGCCGAATTGGCCGCGTTTCTCAAAGGCTGAACAAACAGCGGGCGTCCGTCCTGCCGTCTGGGCGACCAGGCGGCTGACCAGCCGGGCGCCCGGATACCGGCGCAGGCGGCCTTGTGGCCGCCGCGACGCCCGGGGCCAGCGCATGACCAAAGTATCCGTCACCCACACCGTCACCCTGCCGGACCCGGTGCGCATCGCGCGCTACCTCAAGGCCCCGGAGCTGGGGCCGAAGGCGCTCTTCTTCAGCGGGGGCTCGGCCCTGCGCGACCTCTCGCGGGAGCTGGTGCGCTACACGCACAACTCCGTGCACCTGATCACGCCCTTCGATTCCGGCGGCTCCTCGGCCAAGCTGCGCAAGAGCTTCCACATGCTGGCCGTGGGCGACCTGCGCAACCGGCTCATGGCCCTGGCGGACCGCACCCTGCACGGCAACCCCCAGATATACCAGCTCTTCGCCCACCGGCTGCCCAAGAACGTGGAGCGCTCCGAACTGGCGTTCATGCTCGACAACATCATCGCGGGCAAGGACCCGCTGATCACCGCCGTGCCCGACCCCATGCGCAAGATCATCCGCACCCACCTGGGCTTCTTCCGCGAGGCCATGCGCGGCACCGGGTTCGACCTGCGCGGCGCGAGCATCGGCAACCTGATCCTGGCCGGGGGGTTCTTCAACTACAACCGCCAGATAGACCCGGTGATCTACATGTTCGCCATGCTGGTCAAGGCGCGCGGCACCGTGCGCCCCATCGTCAACCGGGACCTCACCCTGGCCGCCGAGCTGGCCGACGGCACCCTGCTTGCCGGGCAGCACCTGCTCACCGGCAAGGAGGAGGGGCCGATCAAGAGCCCGGTGAAGCGGGTCTACCTCTGCGCCAGCCAGCAGGACACGGCCCCCGTGGAGGTGGAGATCCGCCGCAAGGTCAAGGACTCCATCCGCTCGGCCGAGCTGATCTGCTACCCCATGGGCAGCTTCTATTCGAGCCTGGTGGCCAACCTGTTGCCCAAAGGCGTGGGCGACGCCGTGGCCAAGGCCCATTGCCCCAAGGTGTTCGTGCCCAACCCGGCGGGCGACCCGGAGCAGCTCGGCCTGGGCCTGGGCGAGAGCGTGCGGCGGCTGGTGGAGTACCTGCGGGCCAGTTGCTCCAAGCCGCGCCCAACGAGCGCGCTGCTCAACTTCGTGATGCTCGACAAGAGGTTGGAGAACTACCAGCACCCGCTGGCGCTCAAGCAACTGGAAGGAATGGGGATAGGGATCATCGAGTGCGACCTCCTCAGCGAGGAGAACGCCCCCCTGTACGACGAGTGCAAGGTCATCGAGC
>JBKICO010000109.1:1342-3079 GCA_046567065.1 Acidobacteriota bacterium | reverse complement strand
CCATGCCCGCCCCGGCCCCAAGGGCCGCCACCGCAGCCAACGCCACGACAGCCAGAAATGCGGTTACGAGTCCAGCCATGTACCCTCCACCTCGCGTTGAACCATTTTGCCCAGCCGGCCTAATCGGCCGACTCGCCCTCGCCGATGCCCACGATCAGTTGGGCGCGTTTAAGGAGTTGCACCTGCGACCGCTCAAGATCCTTGTACTTAATTTCATGGAGCTTTTCGCGGCATTTCGCGTAGAGATCAAGGCTGGCGAGCGCCAGCCCGTCAATGCGGGATTCCATGGCCAGTAGTTGGTCCCAGGCGTTCGCCTTGCTGAAGTCCTGCCAGAAGCCCTCCCGCAGTACCTTCTTGAGAAGGAACAAAAACCCCGCGGCCTGTGAAGGGGCGAAGTTCTGCACCGCGCGCACGCGGACCAGCTCGTCCAGGCGGTCGAGCACGGGCTCAAGCGCGGCCTTGTCGCCGCCGGCGGCCAGGTAGTCCACCACGGCCTCGGCCGTTTCGCGGACGCGGGCCCCCACGGGGTTGTGATACGGGTCCGAGCTCTTTTTCCAGAGCTTGGCCGTTTCCGGCGGATATGTGTCCAGAATCAGGTGCTGCCACCGCTGGACAATTGCCTCCCGATTCGCAGCCAGGAGAGTCTCGACTGTGTTCATTGTTGCCCTGATATGCGGCAAGAGGTGATTACGCTTGTTCGCCCCGTCACAAACGCCACCACCCATACCCCGCGCGTCATGTCCTGTAAAGATTGAAAAAGGCCGAAAGCGGCTCCACGCCGTGAAAACATGCCGCCGAAACGCCCGCATGTGGTTTACAGGTTTTTCAATCATCACTATATTGTGATGTTGACGGGTCCGCCCGGCCGGGTTCATGCCGCGAAACCATAGGACGCAACATGCTGCTCACCCAACAGCACTCGACCATCCTCAAGGCTGTGGAACAGTTCCAGCAAATCGAGAAATATCAGGGGGTCATGCCTCGCAAGCATGCCTGCCTCTTCCGCGACGCGGACGTGAGCGCCCTGGTGGGCCAGGGCCTGCTGGACCGGGCCAAGCTCACCTTCGACTGCGGCAAGGAACTCAAGGGGCTGCGCCTCACCGTCAAGGGCCAGCGCCTGCTTGACCAGCAGGTCCGCAACAGCGGTATGCCCGCCCAGATCACCGGCACGGAGCTGGCCTACGAGCACCTGCTCATTCTGGAGGATCTGCACCACTTCTGCCGCATGCCGCGCTACCGGCGCATGATGCCGGAGAAAAAGGCCCGCCACTACAACCCCACCGACTTCGAGGACCTGCTGCACAGGGGCTACATCCTCAAAGTGCGCCTCAAGGCCGACGGCGAGCAGAGCTTCAAGGGCTATGTGATTTCCGCCAAGGGCGAGCACGCCCTGGCCGAGGCCAGGCAGGCCATCCAATAGAACAGCCCCGGAGGGGCTGTGGAGGGGCTGCCCGGCAATTGCCGTACGTGAAGGCCCCTAGGCTTCGGAGCCGTCCACCTTCAGGCTGACGTCTTCGGCGCGGGTCCAGTCGATTTCCAGCGAGAGTTTTTCCTTGTCTTTCTTCTGGGCCGCCTTGAGGCTGAACTCCATGAGGCCGCGCGGCTTGAGGGTCATGCAGTCCTGGCCCACGGTCATACACACGGACCCGGCGCGCATGCCAGCCGTCAAATCCTCCTGGTAGGCCACGACTTCGGCCACGGCCATGGCCTTTCCATTTGATCTAGTCCTTGCCCATC
>JBKICO010000109.1:0-1309 GCA_046567065.1 Acidobacteriota bacterium | reverse complement strand
ATGCCGGCAAGTGGTTGGCACCTCCGCCGCCCTGGCGCGTGCGGGCCGCGACCAGTTCGACCGCCGTGGTGGCCGTGACCACTCCGTCCTTCGGGTTGAGGACGGCACTGACGCGCATCGTGCCAAGCATGGGCACATAGCTAGCGCGCCTTGTTGACGAACCTGTTTCAATCCATACGCGAGCTGAACCCGGCGATGGCCGCCAGGGCGCTCTGGCGCTTGATGTCTATGCGGTCGCCGTCGAAAAGGAACTGTTCGGCGTCGCGGGTGTCGGGCGTGACCCAGGCCACCCAGACGGTGCCCACGGGCTTCTCCTCGGTGCCGCCGGTTGGCCCGGCGATACCGGAGACCGCCACGGCGCACTGGGCGCCCAGGCGCGAAGCCGCGCCCGCGGCCATGGCCAGCACGGTCTCCCGGCTCACGGCTCCGTGTTCGGCCAGGGTGGCCTCGTCCACACCCAGCAGGCTGGTTTTCAAGGCGTTGGAGTAGGCGATGACGCCCCCAAGGTACCATTCGGAGCTGCCCGAGAGGTTCGTCAATTCGCTGCCGATGAGCCCGCCCGTGCAGGACTCCGCAGTGACCAGGCTCCAGCCCCTGTCCAGCAGCTGCCCGGCCAGCCATTCGATCATTTCAGTCCTCAATTCCCACTGCATCGCAGCCTCTCCCCGCTTGACCGAAGCGTTTTGCCCAAAGTAAGACCCGCCGACAATACACAACCATCCCGGAGGCCGCCAATGCTTGATGTGCGCTTCGTGCGCAAAAATATCGACACCGTCCGCCAGGCCCTGGCCAACCGCCAGATGCAGCTCGACATGGGCGAGTTCGTCCGCCTGGACGAACACCGCCGCGCCGTGCTCGCCGAGGTGGAGACCCTGAAGAACGAGCGCAACGCCGCCTCCGCCGAGGTGGCAAAGCGCAAGCGTTCCGGCCAGGACGCCTCCGACCTGCTGGAAGGGCTCTCCGCCCTGTCCGAGCGCATCAAGGGGCTGGACGAGCAGGCCCGCAAGGCCGACGAGGATTCCGAAGCCTTCCTCTATTCCATCCCCAACATCCCCCACTCCACTACGCCCGTGGGCAAGTCCGAGGCTGACAACCCCGTGGTGCGCGTGGTGGGCGAGGTGCCCTCCTTCGACTTCGCGCCCAAGGAGCACTGGGAGCTGGGCCAGAACCTGGGCGGCATCGACTTCGACCGCGCCGCCAAGATCACCGGAACGCGCTTCGCCGTGCTCAGGGGCTGGGCCGCGCGCATGGAACGCGCCCTGGTGGCCTTCATGCTCGACCTGCACACCGGCGAGCACGGCTACACCGA
>JBKICO010000108.1:0-4321 GCA_046567065.1 Acidobacteriota bacterium | reverse complement strand
GGGCCAGCAAGCCGCCAACTAGCTTCTACGGTCCGAAGAGCCGCCTTTTGAAGGCCGGAGGGTGTTCGCCCTCCGGCCTTTCGCCGTTCTGGCCCGTTGCCGTTCCGGGCGCACGGGTCAGGGGCTGCGCCGGCTTGTTCATAGGTTGAACAATAGCAAACATAACGCAGTGGATTGACATGAGATAATGTGCGCTGTACGATTTTTTCGAACGTAGTTTCGCATATCAGGAGTTGTTCATGCGTCAATTGAAGTTCCTCGCCGTTGCCGTGATCGCCTGCTGCCTCAGCGCCTGCGTCAGTTCTCAAACAGCCACAGTCAAGGAGCACAACGTCATCGAAGTGCCCGACGGCAGGGATAGCAAGACCATTGGCCTGGGCAAGGTGGTGGTGAAGCTGCCCAGAGGCCAGGTGTGGGGCGAGCTCAAAGGAGGGGCTTTGTGCTTGCCGCACAGGCAGCTCGTCTGGGGCACCGGGTCCGTGAATCCAAAGGATGAAGAATTTTCCTCCATCTTCTATGAGGAACTCAAGCGCCATAATTACAACGTGAAGAACGATCCTACCGACCTCTTCGGCGAGACGAAATCAGCCACGGAAATAACCGTAGCGGCCCTTGTGACCGATATGCGTCTTGAGGCCTGCCTGCCAGCCCTGGGGCTCGGCGTCACTCGCAGCGGGACCGCCAAGTCCAACGTGTCGGTGGAGTGGCAGGTCTATTCCAACCTGCAGAAAAAGGTGCTGATGAAATCCACGGTGACGGGCGAGGCCGAGTTCAAATTCGAGAACGGCAACTACGCCGAAGCCCTGTATCTTGCCCTGTCCAGCGCTGTGCAGGGCCTGTTGGCCGACCCGAAGTTCAATCAGGTGATTCTTGAGCCGGAGAAGGGCGCTGCCCCGCCAGCCGCTTCCGACGCATCCGCCAAGGCTCCGCCCCCGGTGGAGATCAAGGTTTCGGCCAATCCCAAGCAGACCTACTCGCTGGACGAGGTCAAGAAGCGCGTGGTGGTGCTTCAGATGGGCGGACACGGATCGGGGGTGCTTCTCGGAGACGAGGGGTACATCCTCACCAACGCCCACGTGGTCGGTCAGCTCAACCGCATGAGGGTCATCTATGAGAACGGGACCGCCACGGAAGGAACGGTCATCCGGTCTGACCCCGTTCAGGACGTGGCCCTTGTCAAGGTGGAGAACCCCCCGGTGAAGGGTCTTGCTGTGCGTTCCGAACGCCTGTCCACCGGCAGCGAGGTGTTCGCGGTCGGAGCACCCAAGGGCGCCGACCTACATGGCACAGTAACGCGGGGTATCGTGAGCGGCTATCGCCAGAAGCCTGACGGCAGTCAATGGATTCAGAGTGATACCGTGATCAATCAGGGCAATAGCGGCGGCCCGCTTGTTGATGGGCAGGGCAGGGTGGTCGGCCTGACCTCCTGGATGTTCAGGAGCAGCATGGTCACCGGGCTCAATTTCTTCGTGCCCATCGCTGAGGGCATGCGTTCCGTCGGCATGGAGGCGAAATAGAACCTGGGCTGTTCAAGTGCGGCGGGGCTAGGCTTTCCGCCCAAGCTGGAGTAGGGTTGCCGGGCATTTCGTAGACACCGCACAGGAGGACTCCATGAGCACCAAAACCATAGAAGTCAAAGGGATGAGCTGCGGCAATTGCGTCAATTCCGTCACCGAGGCCCTGTCGAGCATCGAGGGCCTGGCCAACGTGAAAGTGGACCTTGCCTTCGGCACCGCGACCTTCGAGGAGAAAAAGCCCGTGTCCGAGGCTGAGATCAAGGCGGCCATCGAGCGCATCGGCTTCACCGCGGGTGATTTCAAGTAGGCGGCGAATAGCCGTTATCATTGAAGGGCGTAAGCCCTTGCAGGCGTGACCGCGCCCGGGGAGGGGAACCTCGCCGGGCGTTTCATTTTGGGGCGGCTAGACATTCAGAGTTTGGACCCTGTTTGGCACGGGCGCGCCCTGCCCCGCCGGGTGAGAGGGGAGGGGGCTCGTCAGGGATTTTCGCCGGGGTGGCTATCCCGCGCCGCTCTGGGCGGAAGGCAACTGGTTTGCGGCGGTTCCGCGCTCCGAGCGCCTTGCCGTGGCAAACCCTGTTGGCCCTAGGCGGATGTCTTCTCTTTCGCGCGCTCCCGGGTGCAGCGCGGCACCAGAGCCTCGAAGGTGCCGGTTTCGGGCAGGTAGCTGTACAATTCGCCGGAATCCATGTCGAAATACCATCCATGCAGATGCAACTTGCCTTGCACGACCCGCTGCCAGACCCAGGGGAAGGTGAGCAGGTTGTCCAGCGAGACCAGCACTGAGGCCTGCTCGCAGGCCCTGCGCCGCAGGTGTTCGGGCTTGCCGGGCAGTTCCCTGTCCACCTCCATGAGCGCGGGTTCCGCGATCTTGACCCAGGGTGCGATGAACTCGCCCAGGTCCTCCCGGTTGGGGGCGAGCAACGCCGAGATGCCCCCGCAGCAGGAATGCCCCAGGATGATCACGTGCTCCACCTCGAGGTTCTTGACCGCGTATTCAAGGGCCGCGCTCACGCCGTGGCGGCCCTCGGCGTTCTCGTAGGGGGGCACCAGGTTGGCCACGTTGCGCACCACGAACATGTCGCCGGGCTCGCAGCCCGTGAGGATCGCCGGGTCCACCCGGGAGTCGGAGCAGGCGATGACCAGCACCTTGGGGCTCTGTTCCTTCTGGAGGTTGTTGTAGAAGTCGCTCTCGGAGCAGAAATAGGTGCGCTGGAATTCCTTGAAACCGGAGAGGAATCTGGCGATATCTTTCATTTATTTAGTCTCCGCTGGGTCCTGGCCGCCTGAGAACTGCGCCTCCCTGCGCCGGATGTCTTCCGCGCCGATGAAGCGGAAGTATTCGTCGAAGTTCAGCATGGTCTCCGGCCCGGCGAAGCCCTGGCTGGTTCCATGTTTCTTGAGGTGTCGCGCCCAGCGCTGCAAGGCCCGGACGGCCGTGAACACCGAGGCGCAAGGGTAGGCCGCCAGGGCGTAGCCCACGTCCTGAAGTTCGGCGGCGCTCAGGAAGGGCGATTTGCCGCCCTCGATCATGTTGGCCATGCTGGGCACGCTCAGGGCGCTGTTCACTGCGCGCATGTCCTCCACGGAGGTCACGGCCTCCACGAAGACCATGTCCGCCCCCGCCTCGGCGTAGATCCTGGCCCGGCGGATGCCTTCCTCCAGGCCGTGCAAGGCCACGGCGTCCGTCCTGGCCATTATCACGAAGTCCGGGTTGCGGCGAGCCCAGAGCGCGGCCTTGAGCTTGGGCAGGTATTCCTCGACGGATACCACGGCCTTGCCCGCCATGTGGCCGCAACGCTTGGGGAAGGTCTGATCCTCGATGAAGAGCGCGGCCGCGCCCATGGCTTCCACCTGGCGCACTGTGCGGATGACGTTGTTCACGTCGCCGAAGCCGGTGTCGATGTCCACCATGACGGGGATGTCCACGCGTTCGATGATGTGCGCGTAATGGGTCAGCATCTCCGTGGAGCTCATCAGGCCGAAGTCGGGCATGCCGAGCACGCTGCCGGAGCTGCCGAACCCGGCCACGGCCATGGCCTGGAAACCGGCCTGGGCGATGGCCAGGGCGGAGAGGCCGTCATGGGCCACGGGAAGCATGAGCAGTTCAGGGGCGTTGACCAGTGAACGGAAGACGGCGCCGGGATTCATAGAGGCAAGTTCCTTGAAGGCGGCCGAAGGCTCGCCACGAGTGGTTTGACGGAGGCAGTATCCGGTGTTTCGGGATGGAATGCAATGGGTGACCGGCGTGTTGGTCAGACCTGTACGGTGTGCACCGACTAGTCGCTTTCATCACCATCATTCTACTTTGTAATTTGATCAGGTGCGTAAATATCAAGTCCGAGTTTGATGCCGCGCTTGCCTAGTGCGAGGAGGGTGTCAACAGAAATCGAAACCCCTTCGCTTGAGTCCTCCATGAAAAGGCCGCAGAATAGATCAACATGGTATCGTTCCGTCAGCATTGCCCATACGCTTAGGTCCTGGGTGAGTTTCCCAAGCAGCTCAGACACCTGATAGTCAAGGTCTTCAGGTTCGCAGTCAGGTGCCTTGAGGTGCCAGTTCTTGTAAGTTCTTGTGATGCCTGTGCTGACAGTGGTGGATGTTCTGGTTCTGCTGGATGTGGGTTTGCAGCCAAGAACCTGCGACAACCAGTCCGGGTCGAGGTCGTCGCCCCAAAACCTGAGCGTCGCGACAGAACGATGTAAAGGTGGCATTTGTCAGCTCCGTTATTTTTGAAATCAGTCGCCGTGGCTCGAACATTACATGGCCTCATGGTTTTGATGCAACGGCTGTGAGGCCGGTTG
>JBKICO010000107.1:0-2799 GCA_046567065.1 Acidobacteriota bacterium | reverse complement strand
GGGGGTGGCACCCTGGAGGGGGCGTCTTGAAGGCGGGGGGGAAGGCTCCGCGCCCCGCGATGTAGCGTGATTGGGGGGCTTGGTTGCAAAGTGTCCGATTTTACATTAGTTGTTAAATAAACTTGGTGTCGGCGGTGTTGTTTGGGGAAAGCGCCGCCGTGCATTGGCGGGGCGCGCCGCAGCGACGCGTGGGAGATATCATGGACGAGTCAACCTTCGAGTCCATTCTGGCCGGGCTTGACGACCTGACGGAAGACCAGAGAGGCGCCCTGGTGGCGAAGGCGCTCGAACAGGATGGCCTGTTCGAGGATGCGCTGGCCCGTTACAAAGGCAGGGCCTGGAAGTACCGCCACAAGGACCGCATGCTGCACCACCAGCCGTATCGCCTGGGTGGGGAAAGCGCCGTGGTGGCGGAAAACCTCCCGGCGGACGACCACGCGCTGGTTGCCCGGGTGGTGCAGGCTTACAGGCTGGCCAGCCAGACCCCCCTCGGCCCCTCGGACAACATCTGGCTGAGCCAATTCTCCGACACCAAGCGCGACGACGTGGCCCTGCTGGAAAGCGGCGACATCGAGGCCGCGCGGGACATGCTGCGCAATCCGTCCTCCTCCATGCTTTTCTACGGCTTCGACCTCATCCAGGAGCAGACCGTAGCCCAGAACACCCACGAGGCCTGGATCAAGTGGCTGCACCTGCTCACCTACGACACCCTCCTCCAGACCACGCGCGCCACCGGCGCCAGGCGCGTGGAGTATCCCGAGGCGGCCATCGACTACGACGACGCGCCAGGCATGGAGGAGCTGCTCGAACAGCTGGACGAGCGTCTCGGCTTCAGGATCGATTTCCCCAACATCTTCGCGGGCGAGACCGGCATCGCCACCTCGCGCGGGGTGGTGAGTTACAGGGCCGCCCAGGCGCTCTACCACGTCTGGCGCATGAAACAGGTGCTGGCAGGCGCCAAGGCCACCCGCATCCTGGAGATCGGGGCGGGGCTCGGGCGCACGGCCTATTACGCGCTCAAGCTCGGCGTGGAGCAGTACACGATCATCGACATCCCGCTCACAGGGGTGGCCCAGGCCTATTACCTGGGCCGGGTCCTGGGGGAGAGGGCCGTCTCGCTGTGGGGGGAGCAGAGCTACGCGCCGGTGCGGGTGCTGCCGCCCCTGGCGTATCAACTGCTCAACGAACAGTTCGACCTGGTGGTGAACATCGATTCCTTGCCGGAGATGTCCGAGGATACCGCCCGCGGATACATCGCCGGAGCGGCGCGGCTTACGCGCAGGTTCCTCTCCATCAACCGGGAGTTCACCTCCTTCACGGTGGAGTCCCTCTACCGGGCCATGCCCGGGGTCAAGGCCATGCGCTTTCCCTGCTGGTCGCGCAGGGGGTATGTCGAGGAACTGCTGGAGTTCCCTTCCGTCCCCAGGGCCTGAGTCCGTTCTCCGGGGGCGTATTGACACGCCCCCGCAAATCAGCAATGCGCTAATTCGCCTGCCCGTCCGCCGCAACCCGCGCCGGAGCGGCCCCCCCCGCGCCCGGGGCCGCTGTCAGGCCAGTCCATCCAAGAAGAACACTCCCCGGAGGGGTCATGGAACCGATGCCCATGGAGGCTTTGCTGCAGGCCGTGAGCGCCCGCACCGAGGAAGAGAAGCAGGCCGTCATCGCCAGGATACTGGAGACCGGGGACTTTTTCGAGGACGACATGGCCCGTTTCAAGAACGGGGCCTGGAAGCACCGCTTCAAGGACAGGATCATCCACCACCACCCCTACCGCCTGGCCGGGGAGAGCGCCATCGTCCAGGACGTGCCGGTGGCCCAGGACATGGCCCTGGTGGCCAGGGTGGCCGAGGCCTACAGGAAGGCCTTGCTCACGCCCCTGGGCTCCACGAACAACATGTGGCTGGGCGACCTCAGCAACGCCAAGAGCAAGGATCACCAGATCCTCCAGGGCACCGACCTGGAGGCCATCGCCGCCATGCTGCGCGACCCCGCCTCCACCATGCTCTTCTACGGGTTCGACCTGATCCAGCAGCAGGTGGTGGCGCACAACAAGTCCACCGGGTGGGTCAAGTGGCTGCACCACTTCGCCTACGACAACCTGCTGCAGATCACCCGGGCCATGGGCGCCCGCCGGGTTGAGAACCCCGAGGCCACCGTCGACTATACCGACACCCCCGGCGTGGAAGAACTTCTGGAACAGCTCGACGCCAAGATGGGCTTCCGCGTGGACTTCCCCAATATCTTCCCCGGCGAGACCGGCTTCATGACCTCGCGCGGGGTGGTGAGCTACCGGGCCGTTCAGGCGCTCTACCACGTCTGGCGCATCAAGAGCCTGGTGGGCGGGGCTTCCGGGGCGCGCGTGCTGGAGGTCGGCGCGGGCCTGGGGCGCACGGCCTACTACGCCATGAAGATGGGCGTGGAGCGCTACACCATCATCGACATCCCGCTTACCGGCGTGGCCCAGGGCTACTACCTGGGCCGGGTCCTGGGCGAGGGCATGGTGGGCCTCTGGGGCGAGGGCTCCGGCGCGCCCGTGCGCATCCTGCCGCCTGTAGCTTACCGGGAGCTCTGCGAACGCTACGACCTGGTGCTCAACATCGATTCTCTCACGGAGATGTCCGAGGATACCGCAAGGGACTATATCGAAGGAGCCCCGCGCCTGGCCCGCCAGTTCTTCTCCGTCAACCACGAGTACAACGCCTTCACTGTGGAGTCCCTCTACCGGGACAACCCGCGCATCAAGTCCTGGCGGGCGCCGTGCTGGGCGCGCAAGGGCTACGTGGAGGAATGGCTGGACCT
>JBKICO010000106.1:0-9203 GCA_046567065.1 Acidobacteriota bacterium | reverse complement strand
GTGCCCCAGGCCCAGGCCGGTTATTTCAGCTTCGGCATCAAGGACGAGAAGGAGCTCGGCGACAAGTTCAACGTGCTCATCCGCTCCAAGCTGCCCATGATCGACGACTCCGAGGTGGTGGACTACACCCGCGACATCGTGGCCAGCCTGGTGCGGCAGATGCCGCCCCAGCCCTTCAAGTTCACGGTGGCCGTGGTCAAAGACAACGCCGTCAACGCCTTCGCGGCCCCTGCGGGCTACGTGTTCGTGTTCACGGGGCTGATCCTGAACATGGAGCACGAATCCGAGGTGGCGGGCGTGCTTGGGCACGAGCTGGCCCACGTGACCCAGCGCCACATCGCCAAGCGCATCGAGACGGGGCGCGCCATGAGCATCGCCTCGCTGGTGGGCGTTCTGGCCGGGTTCGCCCTGGGCATGGCGGGCGGCTCCAGGGAAGGCGGCGCGGCCATGATGATGGGCAGCCAGGCCGCCGCCCAGCAGGCCATGCTCAACTACTCCCGCGACGATGAGCGCGAGGCCGACGAGGTTGGCATGAACTACCTCGTGGGCGCTGGCTATTCGCCTTACGGCCTGCCGCACGCCTTCGAGATCATGCAGCGCATGAAGATATTCAAGGGCTACGGGTCCATCCCCTCCTACCTCTCCACGCACCCGGACATCAACGAGCGCATCGGCTACCTCTCCGAGCGCGTCCAGCGCATGAGCAAGGACATAGCCGCCCGCCCCAACCGCGACGAGCGCTTCCTGCGCGTGCAGACCATCATCCGCAGCCGCTACGGCGATCCGGCCCTTGCCATCGGCTACTACGGCAAGAAAGGCGCCTCCATGACCAAGCTGGACCGCCTGGGCCTGGCCATGGCCCTGGGCCGCACCAACGAGAACGACAAGGCCCGCGAGGCCTTCGAAGCCGCACTCAAGGAGGGCGGCAACGACGCGCTGTGGCTGCGCGAGGCCGGGCAGTTCTACCTGAAGGTGCGGGATTTCGACCGGGCCTCGGGCCTGCTGCGCCGCGCCGTGGAGGCCAACCCCAGGGACATGGTGGCCCTGGCCGAATATTCGCAGATTCTGGCGCAGGAGCGCCGCTACAAGGAGTCGCTGGACCTGATGCGCAGGGTGGTGATGGCCATGCCCGAGTCACCCGATGCACGGCAGCAGATCGGGCGCACATACGGCGAAGCGGGCGACCTGTTCCACGCCCACCTGAATCTGGCCTACAGCGCGGTCTACACCGGCGACCGCCGCCAGACCCGCTTCCAGATGGAGAAGGCCCGGGGCTACGCCCGGACCGAAGAGGATAGGAAAGAATACGCCGCGCTGGAGAAGGTCTTCAAGGATCGCAGCGAGCACTGGCCCAAGGGGCCGTTCGAGTAAACTGGATCGCGCGGAGCAGACCGAACTAAAGCGAGAGCAGACATACTGATAGGCCGGGCCTCCCTGGAGGGGGCGGCCCGGCCTTATATAGAGATATTACTAATTATCCTTTTTACCCATCGTTGTTCATGTTTCTTGGCACTTCTGGAAACACAACAACTTCCCCAACAGCCCCGATAATTGCACATCTACACGCGCGAGAATATTCTTGATCATTAGTCTCAGCAATATGCTTAGCAGCAAAAAACAAATCTGAGGTTTTAACAAGAGCATATCCAACCCGTTTAGCAGCCGTCAAACATTTTTCTGTAAAACAAACACCTCGTGAAGATGGCTCCTCCAAGCGGTACGCATTTCCAAATAGCACACCCTTAGCAGGATCTGAAATATCATCTCGCGCAAAGTCCTCACTGATATTCATTTCTAACTGCCTTAATTTATCTATATTAATTGGCTTTGCATCCTTCCCTTCAGCCTCACCAAGAAAGCGCCCCTCCTCCGACTCAAACACAACATCAAACTCTGAGTTCTTATTTTTAAAATTACTTGCTGTAAAGCCAAGAACTCTCAACGCCTCAATGATCGCCACCTCAAGCACATGCCCTTTTTCAAACAACAATCCACGCAAAGCCCCTTCCTTTCCTAATCTAATACTCAATTCCTCTTTTTTTGCATTAAGGGCTTCAATCTCTGATTCGACCGACAGAAGTTGTTGCTGAATTTCCTTTTCACATGCTGTCACATATTCTTCTGAGGCAGCCCACGACGGAGGGGGTGTTTGTGCCGAATCTTCTCTTAAAGATTTATCGATCTCAATCAGATGAGATAAAAGCTTCTTTCCGGCACGAAAAGCCTCGTCTGTCCATTCTAGTGAATCCTCATCATCGGACTCCCTAGTATAACCTTCTTGAGCGAAATCGAAATTTGGCAAGAATACAAAATGCCCGCCGTTACGCCCGTTAACAAGCATACCCACCGATTTGTCACCAGATCGTGTAAGAACGAGTGGCACTCCAGATTCATAATTAATTATAACATTATACTCTGAAAATGATTCGAAATCATGCCAAAACCCTGAGATAAGCGACGACTCCTTAGCCAACCGCATCATACTTCCATTTGTTCGCACAACCTTCAAGTCAAAAGGGATCAAATCATAGTTTGTAGCCAAGTCAACAATTCTTGTTGTTCTTTGGTTTCTACCTGTACCAGAATATTCTCTCTTTCCAGTATCCACACAACACTCTTGAATTGAATTGCAAAACACAAATATAGTTTTACCAGCGTCAAATGCATCAATTAATTCGCGTCGCCAATGCGCAATCTTCTCCTTCAACTTAAAAGAACCACCATCAGACAATGATGGCTTCCCTTGAAAGTCATCCTCCCTATAATAATTAATAAACCACTGAATATCTGGGACAAAAATTACAACATCAGAGTCAAGCAAAGAAGAATTCGAATTTATGTCTACATGCCTAACTTCATCAATTGGCCACTCGAGTGATACGGAGAAGATGGTTTTCTTTGACATATTCCCTCAGCGCAATTGCTTTGAAGACGACTTATGAAATCAAATCAAACGAACCACTTCCATAATAATATCTAAGGCGAAAGTACGAGCGATATTTAACTATGCAGATTTAACAAATTAAAAAATAATTTCGATCACCCCGCCCCCGGCAGCGTGAATTCGAACTCGCTGCCCTTCCCCACAACGCTTCGCACGCTCACGTCGCCGCCGTGGGCCTTGAGCACCGCCCGCACCAGCGACAGCCCGAGCCCCAGCCCCCTGTGGGTGCGGCTCTTGTCCCCCCGGTAGAGGCGCTCGAAAATCCTCGGCATGTCCTTGGCGGGGATGCCCTCGCCCTCGTCGCTCACCAACACCCGCACGTTCCCACCTTCGCTCCAGCCGCGCAGGCGCACCTTGCCGCCGGGCTTGGAATACTTGAGGGCATTGTCCAGCAGGTTGGCCAGCACCTGGCGCACGCGCCCGCCATCCACCAGGGCGAAGAGCCCGGGAGCGGCGTCGGTCACCAGGGTGATGCCCTTTTCCATGGCCAGGTACTCGTAGACCTCGGCGCTCTCCTCGATGAGCAGGGCCAGGTCCTCGCGCCGGATGTCCAGGCGCATGGTGCCCGTCTCGGCCTCGGAGATGTCCATGAGGGTGTTGAGCGTGGTGCGGATGCGCTCGTTCTCCTCGGCGCAGTCCATGAGCGCCTCGCGCAGGCCCGCTTCGTCCAGGTCGGACTGCAGCGCCGTCTCGATGACGGCCTTGGCGCGGGTCAGGGGTGTGCGCAGGTCGTGGGCCACGTTGTCCAGGGCGTCGCGCATCCCCTGGATGAGCGTGGAGATGCGCCCCAGCATGGAGTTGAACAGGCTGGCCAGCTCGTCCAGTTCGTCGCCGCTGCCGCGCGTGAGCACCCGGGCGCCCATGCTGCCCTGCTCGATGGACTTCACCGTGGCGATGAGGTCCCGGATGGGGGCCAGGCTGCGGTTTGAGAGCACGGTGCCCACGGCGACGCCCACCGCCACCACCGTGACAGTGATGCCCAGGAAGATGCGCTGGAACTCGCTCAGCAGGGCCTCGCGGGAGCGGGCATCGCCGCCCACGATGATGGCCGCGCCGCTGGAGAGCCTGCGCAGCCCGAACTCATAGGCTTCCCCCGTCTCGTCGGACTTCCAGAGCAGCCAATGTCCGCCCTCCTTGAGCCGCGCCACGAGCTCCCTGGACGGGACGCCCCGCCAGCTCTGCGGGGCCAGGGTGAGCAGCTCCGCGCCGGAGGGGTCCAGGATGCGCACGAAGGAGTCGGGCTCCTCGTAGTCCTCCAGGTCGCGGCGCACCAGCTCCACCAGCGCGCCGAGCCCCTTGGTGCGCTCGATATAGCTGTATTCGTTTAGTTTTTCCGTAATCAGCTTCTGATCCTGCGTGCGCACGGCGTTGGCCAACAGCATGTAGGCCAGCACGAAGAGCACCAGGGAGCTCAGGATGAAGACGACGGCGTAGCGGACGGTGAGGCGAAAGCCGGTGCTGCGCCTAATCGTTGCGAGGAGGCTTGAGGACATAGCCCACCCCCCGCAGCGTGGAGAGCATCTTGGGGTTGAAGTCGCGGTCGATCTTGTTGCGCAGGCGGCAGACCAGCACGTCCACCACGTTGGTCTGGGGGTCGAAGTTGTAGTTCCAGACGTGCTCCATGATCATGGTCTTGGAGAGCACCTTGCCCGGGTTGCGCATGAAGAACTCCAGCAGGGAGAATTCGCGCGGCTGCAGGCTGATGGCCGCGCCGTCGCGGGTGACGTCGCGGGTGAGCAGGTTCATGGTCAGGCCGCCCACGCTCAGGTGGGTGGTCTCGGCGGTGCTGGTGGAGCGCCGGATGAGCGCCTGGAGCCTGGCCAGCAGTTCCGCGAAGGAGAAAGGCTTGGGCAGGTAGTCGTCCCCGCCGGATTGAAGGCCCCTCACCCTGTCGTCCACGGAACGCTTGGCCGAGAGGATGATCACAGGGGTGTTCACGCGCTGCTTGCGCATTTCCTCGATGAGCTTGAGCCCGTCGAGTTCCGGGAGCATCACGTCCACCACGGCGGCCGCGTAGGATTCCGTCAGGGCCAGGTGCAGGCCGTCGGTACCGGTGGCGCACTGATCCACCGCGTAACCATTCTGTTTGAGGCCCTGGGAGATGAACGCGGCGATTTTGGGGTCGTCTTCGACGAGCAGGATGCGCATGTCAGGCAAATTAGTCTTCGGTTTTGCGGGTGTCAATGCGCCGGAAGTTTCAGGGCTGGCCTTGCCTTTCAGTTCTGTAACCCGAGCGAAAGGGAGTGGTAATGCAGGACGGCGTAGCCACTTCTCACGTGACGCGGCGCGTCCCCACCACGCGCGTCGCATCACGGAGTTCAACGCATTACGACATGGCAACAACCATAAGGAGATTACAATGAAGAAAGCCGTTCTGTTTGCTGTGGCTTCCTGCCTGCTGATGACCTCCGTCGCCTTCGCTTTCGAAAGCAAGTCCACCTCTTCCGAGAAGGGCTCCTACATCGAGCAGATGGCCAAGAAGAAAAAGAAAAAGGCCCCCAAGACCGCCTAGTTCTTTTTCAAGGAGCTTTCACAGGGAGCCGCATCGGCTCCCTCGATCGCTGGCAAGCCCCGCCGGGCCTTCGGGTCCGTCGGGGCTTGTTTTTTTCCCGCCCAGTCCTGGCCGGGGCTGGGCTGGACGGACTGACCAGTCTGACAGGGCTGCTGGGCCTGGCCGGTCTGGCCGGTCTGGCCGGTCTGGCCGGTCTGGCCAGGCTGCCTGGGCAGGACTGGCGACAGCCATGAACGATCGCGATTACCCCAAAATATCCAGCATTATCGCCACGCAACACTCCTGCACTACATAACAAATGAGCGGTAAAAGCGCACTTCACCCGTTGTCAGGATCACGCAAGGCCCCAAACAATGTCATCCAGCAAGGCATTTTGGCCGCATGTTGTTGACAAACACACATGATATGCTACAAACATGGACAATTATAACTATCTATATATTTCAAAGCGTTGCAAATTACAGTAATGGCGCGAGCACCATTGCCGGACTGTATTGCCGGGCGCACGCGGCCAACCAAAGGCCCGCCGCCCTCTGTCGCCTTTAGCGTGCGCGCCCGGGGCCACAGCCTTCAGCCGCGGCTCTGGCTCCTTCCGGCGGTTGTCCGGCCAGGGCTCGCCCTACGCGCGCTGACCGCGCCTTGCCAGCCGTAGTTCCCGGCCCCGGGGCGCAGCTTGGGCCCCCGGAGCCAGATTCGCCCCACCACGTCACGGGCGTCCGTCCCGCGACAAGCCAAGGAGGCCGCCATGCCCGACTCCATGCCGTCCGTGCCCCGTAAAACCGACTTCGTCACCACCACGCCCCTCATCCCGAACCTGCTGACCATCAAATGCAAGTGCGGCACGAAATTCGAGGTCTCCCTCGACGATGTGCATCTGCTGGAGACCATCACCAAGCACCCCTGCTGCCAGGAAGCCGTGCCTCTGGCGGAGCTCAAGGAGGCCATCGAGACGTTCTCGCAATATGTCGAGGCCAGGGCCAGGTTGCTCGGCCACGGCTGGGACGCCGACCTCGTCGCCCCGCCCTGGAACTGCTGAGCGCGGGACGGCCTGACGTCAAAACCGCCGCCCGCCGCCTCACGGTGCAGGCCCACAAGGCAAGGCATCCGGATGTGGAGGGCGGCGTGCTTGGTTCAAGGCGGCGCAGGGGCCAGGATGAGCCCATCAGCGCCGCCGTGGGCCATACCGCGAGTGCGGCTGGGCGGCGAGTCTGAGTCTTCGGGATGTCGCGGCGTGAAGGCGCACCGCACGCGAGACAGACGCGCCAGCGTGGGTTCAAGAGGGGGGGCGTCCCGCCGGATCAGCCGTGGCGCTCGCGGAGCAGCCTGGCGGCCTGGGCGATGGAGGCTATCTTGGCCGCCGCCACCTCCTCCACGTTGACGCAGCGGTTGGCGAAGCAGCCGAAGCCGCAGTCCGAGTTCAGGAAAAGCTGCTCCGGCTTGTAGAAGCGCAGCGCCTCCTCGGCTCGGGCGGCGATCTCCTCCGGGGTCTCCACTTCCACGGTGCGTGGGTTGACCACGCCAAGCCCCAGTTCGCGGGGCGTAGCGGTTCCTGGAATCGAGCCGGACAAAGCCGCGCCCACAACCTCGATCTCCCCGGCGCGCGGGGTGGCGTATTCCAGCACGAACTGGCGTACGCGCATGTTGGTCAGGGCGGGCAGCAGGGGGCGGTAGTCCCCGGTGAGCAGCACTTCCTCCCGGGTGCTCCAGTTGCCCCGGCAGATGTGCAGGCCGGTGCGCGTGCCCTCCACGCCCTCCACCACCCGGTTGATGAGCTCCGCTGCGTAGCCAAGTTCTTCACCCACGTCACGGCGGGTGGCGAGCGTCGCTCACATGAATGTTCGCCGGCCGCACTCCCCGCTCATGACCACCTCGGTGAGCACGGGCTCGTCGAACTGCACGAACTCGCAGCCCTCGGCAGCCAGCTCCAACAGCTCTTCCCGCAGCAGGCGCACCACGTCGTCGCCCATCTCCCGCTGGCTGGCGTAGACCTTGCCGGTGTAGGCCCCCACCCACATGGAGCGCGTGAGCAGGTACGGCCCGGGCAGGGTGATCTTCACGGGCTTGTCCGTGAGGGTGCGCATGAAGCGCAGATCGCCCACGGCCAGGGGCTCGCGGCGTGAGAGCCTGCCCACGCAAGTGGGGTTGCGGATGGCCGATGCGGGCACGTCCAGGGTGGTGAGCATCTCCTCGAAGCCGGACTTGTCCTCCATCTCGTCGAGCATCTCGGCCAGCGACATGAGCCGCGTGCCTTCAACCTTGTCCGTAACGAAGGAGTAGAAGTTGTCGCGGCGGTGCTCGCCGTCCACGAGCACGTCTAGCCCGGCTTGTTCCTGTAGGCGCACGGTGCGGCGGATCTCGTCCTCGGCCACGGCCTCGAAGGCCGCGCTGGTCATGGCGCTGGTGCGGCGGTCTCGCAGGGCGCGCAGCATCCGCTTGGAGCGGGGCCAGCTGCCCACTTGGGTGGTGGTGAAGGTGGTCATGCTATGGTGAAGCTCGTTTTGAGGTCCAGGGCTTTGGCCAGGGTGGCCGCCAGGGGGGAGCGGGCCACGGCCCGGTCCCAGGCGGCGCGGGCCTTGGCTTCATCGTCCAAGGTGGAGGCGAAGCAGCGCACCTCGATGGCGCTGAAGGATGGGTCGCCCTCCTCCAGGCCCAGATGGGCCAGGATGTTGCCCAGCCTGCCTTTGACTGTGATCTCGATGTCGTCCATTTCCAGGCCGTCGCGGGAGCACTCCGTGGCGTAGCCCGTGGCCAGAGCGCCGCCCAGCGCGCCCAGCAGGGCCTCCACGGCGCTGGGGTGCTCGTCGCGCTCCTCGAAGCTGGCGGGCTGGCCCAGCTTCCAGGAAAAGTTGCGGCAGTAGGCTGTGCTTGAGAGGTTGGCCCCGGCGCGCACCCGCAGCCGCCACTCATAGGCCTTGGCGCGCTGTTTGTCCTGCTCCAGGGCCTGGCGCTCGGCCTCGGCGGCGTCCGCCGAACCAGCGGCTAGCCCCCGTCGCATGAAATAGCGCGCGCCGCCCTCCCCGGGCAGGCTGCCCAGGTACTCGTGGCCGGAGAGCCTGCACCAGGGCGGCAAGTCGTCGGCCACGGTGGGCTCGCGGCTTATCATCTCCAGCACGCCGCCGGGGGGCACGGCCAGCATGTGCTCGCGGATAATCAGGGCCAGGCCTGATCCGCAGTCCAGGTCGCCGCCGTCGAACACTCGTTCCGGGTTCAGGGCCGCCAACATTGCTTCAGTCGCGCTCATGGAGTTCTGTTCCCGCTTTCCTTGCGCCTATACGCCGGTCCAAACGCAGTTGCCGCCACCAAAGATCGAGAGGGGATCCCAAAGGGCGAAGCAGGACTTCGTCCTTTGGCCGCCGGAGGCCGTCCCCCAGCGGCCGCATGCAAACCCGCCGCTAATACGCCACGCAGGGGGAGCCGTTGCTCAGCCACTCCACCAGTACCGCGCCGCCAGCCGGGGTCGCGCCATCGATGAGGTCCGCCTCGGAGAGGCCGCGCTTCTTGAGGCACGGGGTGCAGACGTAAATCTTGCCGCCCGCGGCCACGAACTTGTTGATGAGCTCCTTCAGGGGGGCGAAAGGCGCGCCCTCGTCGATCTTCTCGGCCTCGCCCTTCACGGCGCAGTACACGCCGTCGGTGCTCAGGAAGATCATGGTGTCCTTCTCGCTGCCCAGGGCGGCGTTGGCCACGACGAAGCCCAGGGTGGCCTTGTCGCCGTCGGTACGGCAGTGGGTGATGGTCACGCAGAAC
>JBKICO010000105.1:0-3612 GCA_046567065.1 Acidobacteriota bacterium | reverse complement strand
CGGCGGATTTTGAGTCCGCTGCGTCTACCAATTCCGCCATCCCGGCAAATGGGTTTTTCTCTTTAGGCCTGCTCCACCTCCGTGTCAAGATTGGCTTGTGCTCCCCCGGTCAAACTGGTAGCTCCGTGGGCTCCATGAACATGCCTGTGGGTACCATCGCCAACGCCCTGGCCATCATAGCCGGGAGCCTGCTTGGCCTCATGATGCACGGCCGTTTCCCCGAGCGGGTGAAGCGCATCGTGTTCCAGGGCCTGGGCCTTTCCGTGCTCATCATCGGGCTGCAGATGGCCCTCAAGATGGACAGGCCGCTGGTGGTCGTCTTCAGCCTGGTGCTGGGCGGCATCGCCGGGGAGCTGCTGCGCCTGGAAGAGCGCCTGGAGTCCCTGGGCGGGGTGCTCAAGCGCGTGACCCGCTCCACCAACGCCATGTTCACCGACGGCTTCATCTCCGCCACGCTGATATACTGCGTGGGTTCCATGGCCATCCTGGGCTCCCTGGACGAGGGCCTGCGCGGCGACCCCACCATTCTGCTGACCAAGGCCACGCTGGACGGCTTCGCCTCCATCCCCCTGGCCTCCACCTACGGCGTGGGGGTGATGTTCTCGGCGGTTCCGGTGTTCCTGTACCAGGGGCTCATCGCCCTTGGGGCCGGGTCCCTGCGGGGGGTGGTCACGCCGGACCTGCTCAACCAGATCACGGCCACGGGCGGCATGCTCATCTTCGGCATCGGCGTGAACCTGCTGGGGTTCATGCAGATACGGGTGGGCAACCTGCTGCCGGCCCTGCTGGCGGCGGCGCTCTTGAGTTTCGCGCCCATTTAGGTCATAAGGTGACACCATGCACGAAATGTCCATCGCCCAATCCATCCTGGACATCGTCACCCAGGAGATGGAGAAGAACGGCCTCAAGCGGCTGATCCGCGTGAAGATCAAGCACGGCGCGCTGACCAACACCGTGCCCGAGGCCCTGGAGACGTGCCTCATGGCCCTCACGGCCAAGACCCCCATGGAGGACGCGATCTTCGAGATCGAGGCCATCCCTGCGAAATACAAATGCATCTCTTGCGGCACGGAGTTCGCCACCGAGGAGCACGGGCGGCTTCTGATCCCCTGCCCCTCCTGCGGGGAGGATTTCGGGCACACCGTGCTGGCGGGCAAGGAACTCTACATCGAATCCATCGAGGCGGAATAATCATGAAAGTATCCGTGGTTCGCAACGTCCTGGAGGCCAACGAGCGCCTGGCGCAGGAGCTCAAGGAACTTTTCGCCCAGCGCGGCATCCTGGCGCTGAACCTGATGAGCTCCCCCGGCGCGGGCAAGACCAGCTTGCTGGAGCGCACCCTCGCCGACCTGCGCGAGGAGTTCAAGATGGCCGTCATCGAGGGCGACCTGCAGACCGACAACGACGCCCGCCGCGTGGCCGCCACCGGCGCCCAGGCCGTGCAGATCAACACCGAGGGCGGCTGCCACCTGAACGCATCCATGATCCTGGAGGCGCTCAAGCAGATCGACATGGAGGGGCTGGACATCCTGTTCATCGAGAACGTGGGCAACCTGGTCTGCCCGGCCGAGTTCGACGTGGGCGAGGACTACAAGGTCACCCTGCTCTCCGTGACCGAAGGCGACGACAAGCCCGAGAAGTACCCGCTCATGTTCAACCTGAGCTCGGCCTCGGTGCTCAACAAGACCGACCTGCTGCCCTACGTGGATTTCAGCATGGAGAGCGCCATGAAGCACATGCGCGCCCTGAACAAGGACATCGAGATCTTCCCCACTTCCTGCAAAACCAGGGAAGGCCTGGACGCCTGGTACGGGTGGCTCAGGACCAAGCGGGCCGAGAAGAAGAAATAGCCGCATCCTGCTGCTCAACGCTCACAGGGCGGGGACGAAGGTTCCCGCCCTTTTTCGTGGCACGCGCGATCATGTCCCGTTCCCGGCATCGTCTGGCCCTGTCGCGGCTGTACGCCCGCCCCTCCCCTGTGTTACAGAACGCTCCGTACATTTACCCCGCACAGCCCGGAGGCTCCCCATGTCCGACCTGTTCTCCAGCATGAACATAGGCTCCCTTGCCGTCCCCAACCGTTTCGTGCGCTCCGCCACCTGGGAGGGCATGGCTAATGACGACGGCTCCGTGACCCCGCGCCTGGCCCAGTACGTGGCCGACCTGGCGCGCGGCGAAGTCGGGCTCATCATCAGCGGCCACAGCTACGTCAGCCCGGAGGGCAAGGCCGGGCTCAAGCAGATGGGCATCCACGACGACTCCATGAACCAGGGCCTGGCCCTGCTGGCCAGCGCCGTGCACGAGGCCGGGGGGCTCATCGCCCTGCAACTGGCCCACGCGGGCTCCCAGGCCAACACGCAGCTCACCGGCCTGCCCGCCGTGGGCCCCAGCCCCATGCCCATGCCGGACGGCTCCCTCTGTCACGAGTTGGACCGCGAGGGCATCGCTGCTCTGGTTGCGTCCTTCGCAAGCGCCGCAGCCCGGGCCAAGGCCGCCGGGTTCGACGCCGTGCAGGTCCACGCAGCGCACGGCTACCTGCTCTGCCAGTTCCTCTCCCCGGCCTGGAACAAGCGCACCGACGAATACGGCGGCACGCTGGAAAACCGCGCCCGCTTCCTGCTGGAGGTGGTGGCCGCCGTGCGCCAGACCGTGGGGCCGGATTTCCCGCTGCTGGCCAAGATCAACTCGGAGGATTTCGTGGAAGGCGGCCCCACGCCCGAGGACGCCGCCGCCGTGGCGAAGATGCTGCAGGATGCCTCGGTGGACGCGGTGGAACTGTCGGGAGGGTGCAGGCCCGCGGGCGAGGCCTTCATGCCCGCGCGCAAGGGCCGCATCAAGGGGCCGGAGCAGGAGGCCTACTACCGCCGGGCCGCGAAGCTCTGCAAGAGCGCGCTGAGCGTCCCGCTGATTCTGGTGGGGGGCGTGCGCTCCTTCGAGGTGGCGGAAGAGTTGCTGCACGGCGGGCTGGCGGATTTCATATCCCTGTGCCGCCCGCTCATCAGCGAGCCGCATCTGGTGAAGCGTTGGCGCGAGGGCGACCGGCGGCCCGCGGAGTGCGTGTCGGACAACGCCTGCTACGGCCCGGGCTTCGCGGGCGAGGGCATCCGCTGCGTCACCCTGGAGAAGAAGCGCGCCCGCGCGGCCGGATAGGCAGCCGCCCGGCACCGAACCGCCCGGGCCGCCCGGGCCGCCCGGCAGGCCGTAGGGTCAGCGGGGCCAGCGGGGCTGTCCACTTCACACATCACTTCCAGCCAACTGGCTGGCCGCACGCAAATGAACAGGCCCGATGCATGGCGCACCATGCATCGGGCCTGACTTGCTGACAGTCCTTTCCGCTGTGGCTCCGGACGGGCTACACGAACTCCCTCTTGTTCAGCCCCAGCATGCAGAACACCTCGTAGGTGATGGTGCCCCACCAGCCCGCCAGGTCCTCCGGGGTGATGCGCCCCGCGCCCTCCCCGCCCAACAGCCAGATCTCGTCGCCGTGGGCCGCCCCCGGGACGCCGGTCACGTCCACGGCGCACATCTGCATGCACACGCGCCCCAGCACCGGGACCCGCTGCCCCTTCAGGCACATCTGGGCCTTGCCGGTGAGGCCCCGGCTGTAGGCGT
>JBKICO010000104.1:0-6367 GCA_046567065.1 Acidobacteriota bacterium | reverse complement strand
GCTGCCTGACCATGCTCATGGCTTACCCGCTGAAGTGGATGCTGCCTTCCTAGCAACGGTTTGACTCCGCCTTGCATGGGGGAGTCCGTCCTGGACTCCCCCTTTTTTCTGCCTCTGAGTACGAGCCTGTGGAAGGCCCCGCGCTCTCGGACCGCCTCCCGACAGGATAACTAAGACCAACCCAAAAGTTTCTTTTGGCCTATCATATATTTAGCGACCGCTTCGACGGGAGCGGCTCGAGGAGGCTCTCTCCATGGCCAATGCTGTACGCTCTGCATCGGGAATCGTCGGTTTCTTCAGAAACTTCTCCATCTCCTGGCGCTTCGCACTGTTGTTGATACTCTTCTCCGTCTTCACGGGCGGGGCTGTGACCGTTTTCTACCTGGGCATCAAGCAGGTCCTGGACAACAACATCCAGGCCGCCCAGGAGATCATGCTGGCCGAACAGAAACAGAAGCTCTCCGTGGCCTCAGAATCGCTCGCGCAGGGCATCGGGGTGGCCATCAAGAACGAACAGGACCCCGCAAAGCGCGTGGAGATCATCCGCGCCATGGTGGACCCCATCCGCTTCGAGCAGGACAAGTCCGGCTACTATTTCGTCTACGAGAACACGGTCAACGTGGCCCTGCCCACCAAGAAAGAAGCCCAAGGGCAGGACCTGGGCCAGACCAAGGACAAGAACAGCGTCTTCTTCGTGCGCGAACTGATGGAGAAGGCCAAATCCGGCGGAGGATTCGTCGAGTACGTGTTCCCCAAGCCCGGCCAGGGCGACCAGCCCAAACTGGCCTACGCCACCATGATCCCCGGCACCACCATGTGGCTGGGCACCGGCGTGTACATCGACAACATCGACCGGGAAAAGGCTCGCATCCGCGCCAGCAGCGAGGAGCGCATCGGCTCCATCCTCACGGGGATCTTCTCCGGCATCGGTGGCGGCCTGGTGCTCATCATCGGGCTTTCCGGCATCATCATCGCCAGCATCTCCGGGCCGATCCGCGAGGCCACCGCCGCCGCCATCCGCTGCGCTGACGGCGACCTGAACGTGCACCTCGATGTCTCCGGCAGGGACGAGGCCGCCCGCATGCAGACCGCCCTAAACACCATGGTGGCCACCCTGCGCAGCAACATCAAGGATATCGAGGCCAAAACCGCCGAAGCCGAGGACAAGGCCCACGCGGCCGACGAAGCCCGCGCCCAGGCCGAGGAGGCCACGGCCCGGGCTGAACTGGCCCGCAGCGAGGGCATGGCCGCCGCGGCTTCGCGCCTCACCTCCGTGGTTGGCAGCGTGGGCTCGGCCACCAACGCCATCTCGGACCAGTCCGAGGAGATCCGCTCCAGCGCCGACGAACAGAACGAACGCATCCAAGTGACCGCCACCAACATGGAGCAGATGGCTGAGGCAGTCATGGATGTGGCCAGAAGCGCCGCCGCCGCCACCACCCAGGCCGAGCAGGCCCGGGCCAAGGCCCAGCAGGGCCGCCAGGTGGTGGACGACTCCATCCAGGCCATGCGCCAGGTGGGCGAGCAGGCCCAGGCGCTCAAGTCCAACATGGACGACCTGGGCAAGCGCTCCCAGGACATCGACCGCATCCTGACCGTGATCTCCGACATCGCGGACCAGACCAACCTCCTGGCCCTCAATGCCGCCATCGAGGCAGCCCGCGCGGGCGACGCCGGGCGCGGCTTCGCGGTTGTGGCCGACGAGGTGCGCAAACTGGCCGAGAAGACCATGAGCGCCACGCAGGAGGTCAGCGCGAGCATCGGGGCCATCCAGCACTCGGCGCGCGAAAGCATCGCCAACACCGACCGCGCCCTGGAGTCCATCTCTCTGGCGGGCAACCTGGCCGACCAGTCCGGCGAGGTGCTCTCCGAACTGGTGCGGGGCGCCCAGGCCTCGGCTGAGCAGATCCAGAGCATCGCCGCCGCCTCGGAGGAGCAGTCCTCCGCCTCGGAGGAGATCAACCGCTCCCTGGGCGCCGTGAGCGAGCTGACCCAGAGGACCAAGCACAGTGTGGGCAGCTCCGCCGAGGCCATCCGGGGCCTGCTGGAGCAGTCCAACGAGCTGCAGCGCATCATCGACGAGTTGCACAGCGAAGCGGGCGGCCCCGTGCGGGCCCTGCCGCTCGGCTAGGCCCCTGACTCCCTTCAACAAAACAAGGGCCTGTCCGCGTTTGCGGACAGGCCCTTTTCTCTTGAAGCCCATGCTTCGCGCGCCGGTGGACGCGGCAGGAAATCCAGACGCCGTTTCCCGTGAGGATGCGAAGCTGTGGGGGATTCCAAAGGGAGAAACTCCCTTTGGCGGGGTCCAGGGGTGGCGCCCCAGGCCGCCGGAGGCCTCTACCTCCACTAAACCACCCTCAACCGCTCATTCCGCCAGTATCCGGCCCTCAAATCCTCCCTGTCGCCTCAGCCAACATCCCCGGACCTGGCGTTGGCCACGGGCAGCCGGATGAAGAAGCTGGCCCCGCCGTCCTCGTTGTTGGTCACGTTGATGCTGCCGCCGTACTCCTTCACGATGCCGTAGCTGATGGAGAGCCCAAGCCCGGTGCCCTTGCCCACCTGCTTGGTGGTGAAGAAGGGCTCGAAGATCTTGCCCGCCAGGGTTTCGGGCACGCCCGTGCCGTTGTCGCTGATGCGCACGGTGACGCTGTCGCGGTTGTGCATGGTCTTGATGGTCACACGCCCGGGGGGCGCGGCGGCTCCTTCCTTTTCCCTGCGCTCCTCGATGGCGTCGCGGGCGTTGATGAAGAAGTTGGTGAACACCTGCTCCATGCGGTTGGGCTCGCAGCGCACCGCGGGCAGCTTCTCGTCCAGGTCCCAGACGACCTCGATGCTGCGCAGGGCGAGCTGCTGGCTGAAGAAGTCCATGGAGCGGCGCAGCACGTCGTTTATGGCCACCTCCTCCATCTCGATCTTGGACTTGCGCCCGAATTCGCGCATGTGGGTGATGATCTTGGAGGCCCGGTCCACCTGCGTGCCGATGAGCTCCGTCACGCGCTTGAGCAGGGGTTCGGAGGGCATCTCCTGCTTGTTCAGGCTGCGCTTCACCAAGTCCACGCTGGTCTGGATCACGGCCAGGGGCTGGTTGATCTCGTGGGCCACACCTGTGGCCATCTCGCCCAGGGTGGCCATCTTGCTGGCCTGGATAAGCTGCTGCTCCGTCTCCAGGCGGTTTGTGATGTCGCTGACGGTGACCAGATAGACCTTGGTCTGGTTGAACTCCGAGGGCGAGATGCTGATGCTCACGAAAATCTCGTGCCCGCCCTTGGTGTGGTGCTTGGCCTGGCCGATCTCGTGGCCGTGCTCCGCCGCGTCGATGAATTCGTCCTTCTCCAGGTCCGCGAAGAGGTCCAGGAAGGACATGCGGGAGAACTCGCCCTTGGTCCAGCCGTAGAGGCTCACCGCGCCACGGTTGCAGTCGCGGATGGTGAAGTCGGCCTGATCCAGCACGAAGACGGCGCTTGGGATGTTGTTGAAGATGTCCACATACTTCTTCTCGGAGCGCTTGAACTCGCCTTCGAGCTCCTTGCGTTCGGTGATGTCCAGGCACATCTCCATGGCCGCAACAAGATTGCCGTCGGAGTCGTAAACCGGGGCCGTGTTCACGATCCAGTGCGCGCGGGAGCCGTCGCGGTAGCAGCCGCTCTCCTCCGTGGTGTAGAACTGGCCGGTCTTGAAGGTCTTCTCCACGGGGCAATCCGGGCATTTGGAGTCCCGGTTCTTGTAGGCCTTGTAGCAATATTCGCCCACGCGGGCGTTGAACTTCTCCTCGAAGGTGCGGTTGAAGCGCAGCAGCCTGAAGTCCCTGTCCTGCACGGTGATGATGCAGGGCACGCCCTCGAAGAGGTCCTGATAGAGGTTCTTTTGCAGGGAGAGCTGGTTGTTCTTGGCCACCAGGTCGTTGCCCATCTGGTGGATGGCCTGGGCGAGCTGCCCGATCTCGTCGCCGGACTCCATGCGCTTGGGCAGCAGGCCGCGCCCCTGGGCGATGAGCTTGGCGTCGCGGATGATCGAGTTGATGGGCCGCTTGATGAGCACCACGAAGAGGAGCGCCAGGGTGGCGAAAGTGACGAGGAACTGGATGAAGGCCAGGTAGGCCGTGTGCTGCTTGCTCTGGCGGATGAGAGGGTCCACGTCCGTGAGCGAAAAGGCCAGATCCAGCACGCCCAAGATCTGCTCGTCAGGGCGGTGGAAGTGGCAGCCGGAGGCGTCCGAGCAGCCGGGCTCGTTGACTATGGGGCTCACCAGCCGCAGCACGCGCTCGCCGTCCTCCTGGGCGTCCTTGTAGATGGCCTCGTTCAGGGTGGGCTTGAGCTTGGGGACGGTGTAGATGTGGCAGGCCTGGCAGAGCGGGTCGCGCCGGGAGACCACGTTGTGGGCCTGCTCCGGGTTGCTGGCGAACATCACCTCGCCCTGCTTGTTGATGATGCGGACGTTACGCACCTCGCGCAGCTTGGAGAGGTTGTTGACGATGGCCTGAATGTCCTCGCGGGAGTTGAGCATCATGGCGTAGTGCAGGCCGAGCTTGATGGTGCTCGAAACACGGTCCGCGCCCATGATCACGTTCTCGATGGTGGCTTCCTTCTGGTATTCGACGTGGTAGAAGGACCACAGGAAGATGCTGGCGAACAGGATGAAGGCCACGGGCAGCGTGATCTTCACGATCAGCTTGCTTTTGAGCGATTCGAACAGATGCCGCACCCTAGCCTCCCTCGCCCCGGCGAACCGGAAATGCAACCACCAGATAAGACTGATTACTGACAACGCCAGAGGGGTGGAAGCCTGGGGATGAGGCGCCTGGCGGGCTCAGGGTGTTCCTCGCGTCGGCGGCCCTTCCGGTCCGGAGTCCGTAACCTGCTGGCGGCGTGTGGCCGGGGCTTTGTCCCGCTTCCGGGGCCAGAGACCCAATGCGCCTACGGACTTCGCAGCGCCCGCGAACCGGGCCGGGCCTGCGCCTGGCCGTGGGCCGTCCCCGCCGCTCAGTCCTCGCAGCGCGCCTTGGCCTCCTCCCCGTGGAGCCTCGGCACCTTGATGATGATCGCCGTGCCCTTGCCGTGCTCGGACTCCACTTCGATCCTTCCGCCGTGGCGCTCGATCACCTGGTTTGAGATGAACAGCCCCAGCCCCGTGCCCCGCGAGCCCTTGGAGGAGAAGAACAGCGTGAACATCTTCTCCCTGGTCTCCTGGTCCATGCCGATGCCGTTGTCCGCGATCTCGAAGCGCACGCAGTCCGCGTCGCCTGTGATGCGCAAGGCCACGAAATGGGTGGGCTTGGTGTCGTCCTCGGCGCAGGCGTCCACGGAGTTCTCCAGGAAGTTCACCAGCGCGGCGGACATGGCCGTCTCGTCCATGTCCATGACCCCGGCGTCCTTGGCGACCTCCAGCTTGAACTCCACGTTGCGCGAGGCCGCCTTGGGCCCGACGATGGCGGCCATGTCCTCCCCGAAGGAGTCCAGGCGCACGGGCACGCACTCGGTTTCGCGGGATTTGGCGTAATAGAGGATGTCGAGCACCATCTTGCGGATGCGCCCGATCTTGTCGCGCACGATGGCCCAGCCGTCGCGCACGCGCTGCGGGTCGTCGCGCTTGAGCCCTGCCTCCACCTTGTAGACGCCGCCGTCCAGCGAGGTGAGCAGCCCCTTGACCCCGTGGGACATGGAGCCCAGCATCAGCCCCAGGGAGGCCAGGTGGTCCTGCAGTTGCCTGATCTGGGTGATGTCCGTGGATATCTCCATGACCTGCTCGATCTCGCCCTTGTCGTCGTAGATGGGGGCGGTCTGGATCAGCACGATGCGCTGCTCGCCGTCCTTGGTGGTGACCGCGGTCTCCCACTGGTGGGTCAGCCCGTCGGCGAAGGTGCTGACGATGGGGCACTCCTGGCAGGGGTCCTCACGGTGCTTGAACAGCTCGAAGCACTTGCCCAGGCGGCACTCGCCGAAGTCCTGCCGGAAGCGGCGGTTGGCCTCCACCAGCTTGTGCTCCGGGTCCACCACGGAAATATAGCAGGGCACCGCGTCGAAGAGGCGGTGGTACTTCTCGCGCGCGGCGCGCAGCTCCTCCTGCAGGCGGCCCACCTCGGTGACGTCCACCGAGAGCTCGATCACCAGCTCCACCTGGCCCTCGTTGTTGAAGATGGGCGCGGTGTGCACGATCACGGGCAGCTCCTGCCCGTCGACGCCCATGAGGGTCTCGCGGCTGCGCAGGCCCTTGCCCTCGTGGATGGTCTTCCAGACAGGGCAGGCGTTGCCGCTGCCCTGTCGGCCCTCGTAGACCTCCCAGCTGTTGTGGCCCACAAGGTCGCCCAGGCGGTCCTTGTAGAGCTGGTTGACGGCCACGATCTCGAGGTAGCGGTTGTGGATGGAGATGA
>JBKICO010000103.1:0-5803 GCA_046567065.1 Acidobacteriota bacterium | reverse complement strand
CCAGATAGTGCGAGGTGGAACCGATCAGGGTGAAACAGATGCGCGAGCCGTCCCAGGACCAGGCCGGGGAGATGGCCATGCCCAGGTCGCCGTAGCGGGTCACCTGGGCCAGGTCACGGCCCATGGCCCCGACCATCCAGATGTCCTTTCCCTTGCCGGAGGGGCGCACGAAGGCCAGCTTGGCCTTGAAGATGGTGCCCTGGCCGGTGAGCAGGGCCATGAGCTCCATGCAGAAGCGGTCGGCCACCTCGGGGAGCTGGTCGCGGGTGACGCCGGAGTACACCTTGCCCAGCAGGAGCTTCTGCGAGAACACCTCGAAGGCGCGCAGTTCCACGTCGCCCATGCCCTTGCCCGGCTTCCAGACCGAGGTGATCATCAGGTCGACCTTGGCCAGGGAGAACGGCTTGAAGTCGATCTGGTCGGCCTTGGGGCCGGAGAGGCGGGCGCCGCCGAGGATGTCGGTGTCGCTCATGACCTTGAGGAAGGGCATGAACGAGAGGTTCTTGCGGATGAGTTCGTTGAGGTACTGAGCGTCGCTCGGGAGGTTCGGGTCTCCGAAGGGCTGGGCCTGGACCACGTTCATGCGGGCCTGGCCGGGGCCGTGGATGTCCACGGAGAGATTGTCCTGAGCGAAGGCGGCGGAGCAGAAGCAGAGCGCCGCACAAGCCGTGGCCAGCAGTTTGATGATGCTGCGGGGAGCTGTCATGACTTAACGCTGTTCCTGGGAGTTGAAATTGAGCGTGAGCAGATTCAACGTGGGCGAAGGGGGAGCGGGCAGGTTTTCGGTCTCCTGCACGGCCCGCATCGCCGAGTTGTCGAAATCCGCGCGACCCGATGACTGGACTATTCTCATATTCTGGATTCGTCCATCCCTGGCGATCTGCAATTCCACCTGGCAGACGAGCTTCAGGTTGGCGAATTGCGGGAAACGCCAGTTCTGCTTGACGAGCTTCTCCACGATGGCGGCGTAAACCTGCAACGTGGCGCCCGCGCCACCGCCGCCTCCACCGCCGCCTCCACCGCCGCCGCCCTGGCCGGCCTGCTGGCGCAGCTTGGCCAGTTCCTGGGCCACGGTGTTGGCGTTGGACGAGCCGGACCCGCCCGCCTTGGACTTGGCGTCCTTGAGGGCCTGGTTGAGCACGTCCTGGCGTTCCTTGGCGGCCTTGTCGGCGGCTTCCTTCGCAGCCTTCTCTTTGGCGGCCTTGTCGGCGGCCTCCTTGGCGGCCTTGTCCTTGGCGGCTTTTTCCGCCGCTTCCTTATCGGCCTTTTCCTTGGCGGCCTTGTCGGCGGCTTCCTTCGCAGCCTTCTCCTTGGCGGCCTTGTCGGCGGCCTCCTTGGCGGCTTTTTCCTTGGCAGCCTTGTCGGCGGCCTCTTTTTCGCGCTTGGCGTTTTCAGCCGCGATGCGCGCCGCTTCGGCCTTCTCGGCGGCGGCCTTTTCAGCGGCAGCCTTCTCGGCTGCGGCTTTCTTGGCCGCGTCTTCCGCGGCCGCCTTTTTGGCAGCCTCCTCGGCGGCCTTCTTCGCCGCGTCTTCGGCAGCCTTCTTGGCCGCTTCCTGCTGGGCCTTGAGTTCGGCCTGGTCGGGCTTGGGCGGCTCGGGGACGGGCTTGGCCTCCTGCGGACCGGGGGGCACGTCGGCCTTGGGGCCGGGAGGCTCGGGAGTGTTGGGCTGGCCGGGCTGGCCCTCGCCCTCCCAGCCGGGGGCGGCGTCGGGCTTCAGGGCGGGGCCGGGTGTACGCAGATCGATGAGCTCCACCTCATAGACGGGTACGTCCAGGCGAATGGAGCGCATCTCCAGGTTGGTGAGCAGGATGCCCCCCAACACCACCGTGAGGTGCAGGAATATTGAAAAAAGCCAGCTAAGATAGCGCATGATTATCTGAGGGCGCCGCCGCTATGGCGTGGCGGCGTCACTTTTTCTGACGGGCCTGGGGTTTTTCTTCCTTGGCCGGGGCTTCTGGTTCAGCCACCACGCCAAGCTTATCCACGCCCGCGGTCTTGAGCACGCCCATAACCTGCACCACCAGGCCGTAGGGCACTTCCTTGTCGGCGCGCAGGAACATGAGCTTTTTCTGGTCGGTGACCAGACGCTTAATGTGGCCGGGCAGCTCGTCCATGGTGACCGTGTACTCGTCGAGGTGCAGGGTGCCGTCCTTCTTGATGGTCAGCACGATGTTCTCGGAGTCCTTGGGCAGGGTGGTGACGGCCTTGGTCTGGGGCAGGTCCACCTCGAGTCCCTGGGTCATCATGGGCGCGGTGACCATGAAGATGATCAGCAGCACCAGCATCACGTCCACGAAGGGCGTGACGTTGATCTCGGCGAGGAAGCCGTCCCCGCCGCCCCCTGTGGACATGCCCATTCTAGTAGTCCTCCCGGGTGCGGGCGGCCTCCGGGCGGGCGCCCTGCTTGGGGGCCCAGCTCACCTCTCGCTGGATGCGGTTGAGGAACGCGCCGGAGAAGCCGATGAGCTCGCGCTCGATGTGGCGGATGTAGCCCAGGTAGAAGTTGTAGGCCAGCGTGGCGGGGATGGCCACGCCCAGGCCGATGGCCGTCGCCACGAGCGCCTCGGAGATGCCGGGGGCCACCGCGGCCAGGGCGGCGCTCTGCTGCAGGCCGATGGAGTGGAAAGAGTTCATGATGCCCCAGACCGTGCCGAACAGGCCGATGAAGGGCGAGGCGTTGGCGCAGGTGGCCAGGAAGGAGAGCGACTTGGTGAGCATGCCGAGCTCCGTGGCCACGGCCTGGCGCAGGGTGCGGCGGATGTTGTCCATGGCCACGCGGGACTTCTCGGCCGCGTCCAGGTCGGACTCTTCCATGCGCATGAGCTCCTCGAAAGCCTGCAGGCCCACGGCGTAGCAGGGGGACTGCTTGTTCTGGCTCACGGAGCGCATGGCCGTCTTGAGGTTCTCGGCCTCCTGAAAGAGCTTTGAGTCCCTGGCGGCGTCCCTGCGGGCGGCGCTCAGGGTGAACAGCTTCATGAAGATGATGCTCCAACTGGCCAGGGACATGGTCACCAGCAGGCCCATCACGCATTTGACGGTCAGGGTCGCGTTGGCCAGCATTTCCAGAATGCCGCCATGCGGCGTCAACGACTCGAGCATAGTATCACCTTGCGGTATGGTTTCGCGTGCCCAGCAGCAGGTCGGCCAGCCTGGGCAGGAGTTCTTCAGCCTTGCCGCTGGCCACGGCCTCGCACAAGTGCGCCATGCGGCTGGACTGGACGTTTATCTCGACGACTTTTCCGCCGGTGCGGTTGCACAGGGCGGGCAATGCATTGGCCGGTGCCACCTCGCAGGACGTCCCGGCGATGAGCAGCAACTGGGCACCGGAGGCCAATTGACCGCTTTTGTTCAAGGCGTCAAGTGGGATGGCCTCCCCGAAGAAGACGATGTCCGGCCGGATCACGCCGCCGCAGGTGCAGCGCCAGGGCGCGGTGGCCGTCGTGATCGCGGAGGCCTGCGAGGCGGGATAGGCCTCCTTGCAGGCGTTGCAATGGTAGCTGGCCATGCCGCCGTGGAATTCGACCACGTTTGAGGAACCCGCACGCTGGTGCAGCCCGTCGATGTTCTGGGTCACCACGGCCTCCAGCAGGCCCTCCCGCTCCAGGCGGGCCAGCGCCAGGTGCGCCGGGTTGGGGCTGGCGGAGTCCATCACGCGCACGGCGTCCATCAGGAAGTCCCACACGGCGGCGGGGTCGTCGTCCAGGGCTTCGGCCGTGGCCACCCGCATGGGGTCGTAGCGGGACCACAGGCCGCCCGGGCTGCGGAAGTCGGGGATGCCGCTGGCCACCGAAATCCCCGCTCCGGTCAAGGCGATCGCCTTGCCGTTGCGGGGCCACAAGCGCGCTATCTTCTCGATCACATCCATACTGTATCGGTTGCTCCGTTCATGCGCCACAGGCTTTTCCGGCACTGCGCCGCCCTGCGCGGCGGTAGCAGATTGGGCCGGGGCTGCAAAGGGCCGCTGTTCCACAGCGGTCCCCCGGGCTTGCTACTGCGTTCAGCCGGAGTAGCTAACACGCCGGGATGTAAGAGCCTACGGAAATCCGGGCCACTTGATTACAATGTGTTCATGTGAGTGGCGTTCAGGAACGTTCCGCCGAGGCCCCACAGCAGGAACGCAGCTGTTGGATGTGCTCCCGGTGCAGGGTCTCCTGGTCGATGGAGGCCTGCAGCACCGCGCGGTCGGCCTCGGTGGGAAGCAGCGGCAGCAGCGCGGTGTAGCGCCGTATGGCGTCATCCTCGCGGGCCAGGCTGCGCTCGAAGAAGTCATCCAGGGAGTCGGCCGGAAACCCTTGGGGGACGCTCATGGAGACCTCGCCGCCATTGCTCGTGATGAGGGCCATGAGCTGGCGGATATGCCCGGCCTCTTCCAGGGCGAAGACGGCCAGCTCACGCTCCAGGCACGGGTCCCCGCAGGAGGCGGAGCGCAGCGAGTACTCCAGGAAGGAGGCTATCTCCGTCTGGAGCTGCTCATTCAGGTACTTCAGCAACGTCTTCGTCATGCGGCTGCTCCTCCTGCACGTCGAGGCCCCTGTGCCTGGCGAAAACGAGGAATCCGGTGTGCGCCACCATGCGGTCCTCGGGGCGCAGCCTGTCGGCCACGGGCTTGTAGCGCCGCAGCATGATCTCCAGCACCTCGATGTCCTCGAAGGGGGAGTTCTCCAGGCCGCGCAGCAGGTCGCTGATCTGGTTCACGGTGGGCAGCAGGAAGCCCACGGGCGCGCCGGGGCAGATGATGTCGGCGGCCTGCTCCAGGTAGTCCCAGGGGGTGCGCACGTCCAGGAAGAGGGCGTCCGCGCCCCGGGCCTCTTCGGGGAAGCCGTCGGCGATGTCGAGGTTGAAGCGGGTGGCGCGGTGGGCCAGGCCCACGCGCTCCAGGTTCTCCCCGGCAAGCTCGTAGAATTCGCTGCGCTTTTCGCAGGTGTAGAGGCGGCCGTTGTCGCCCACCATCCAGGCCAGGGCGGTGCTGAGCCCGCCGGAGCCGCTGCCCGCCTCGATCACGCGCCTGCCCGGGCCGACGCCCAGCTTGAGCAGGATGTAGCCGATCTCCTTGGGGTACATGATGGTGGTGGCGCGGCGCACGCCCTTGATGCAGTCGTGGAGGGTGGGGCGCATCACGCGGTAGGGCTTGCCCTTGTGGGTGCGCACAACAGAGCCGAACCCGGCCTGGGCCGCCTCGGACATGTGCAGCAGGCCGTCCTGGGTGTGGAAGGTGGTGTCTGGCACCAGCGTGCGAAGATAGCGCTTGCCCTCGGGGCTTATGAGCAGTACCAATTCTCCGGTTTCAATCATGCCGGAATGCATCCTTTTTTTCTTCGGTGTCGTCGAGCGCGATACTGTGTCCCTCCAGGCTCCACCTGTCAAGCCGGGGTTTCGCCATGTCCGTTGAACACCCGGGACTCATCTTCGGGCCTGTGCGTTCGGGCCGCCTGGGCGCATCCCTCGGGCTGGACCTGCTCTCGGCCAAGATCTGCTCCTTCGACTGCCTCTACTGCGAGGTGGGCGCCACCAGGGCGCTGACCACCAGGCGCAAGCCCTACGTCCCCGCTGAAAAACTGCTGGGCGAGCTGGCCTACTGGCTCTTCCACGACCACCCCGAGTTCGAGGTGGTCACACTGGGCGGCATGGGCGAGCCCACGCTCAACTCCGACATGGGGCGCATCATCGAAGGCGTGCGGGAGCTGGTTCCCGGCGTGCCCGTGGCGGTGCTGACCAACTCCAGCCTTGTTTCCGACCCGCAGGTGCGCGCCGAGCTGTGCCAGGCGGACATCCTGCTGCCATCCATGGACGCGCTGGTGCCCGT
>JBKICO010000102.1:0-3155 GCA_046567065.1 Acidobacteriota bacterium | reverse complement strand
GAGCATCATGGCCTGGTCATAGAGCATCTTCTCGAAATGGGGCAGCAGCCAGTGGGCGTCCGTGGAGTAGCGGTGGAAGCCCAGGCCCACCTGGTCGAACACGCCACCCAGGCGCATGGCCTCCACGGTGCGCAGCACCATGCCCAGGGCGGCGCGGTCCGCCTTGCGGGCGTGGCGGCGAAGCAGGAAAAGCAACTGATGGGGCGACGGGAACTTGGGCGCGTCCCCGAACCCGCCGTTCTTCTGGTCGAAGCGCTGGGCCAACTGGTCGAAGGCGGCGTCCAGCAGTGCGGCGTCCGGTTCCACCTGCGCCTCCCGGCCTTCGGGCTTCTCCTCGCCCAGGCGCAGCAGGGCCTGGTGCACGTTGCCCGCGGCCCGCTCCACCTCCTCGGGGCGGTTGTTCCAGACGTTGGCCAGGGCGGGCAGCAGCTCCATCATGCCCATACGCCCGAAGCGCGACATCTTGGGGATGAACGTGGCCGCGAAGAACGGCCTTCCCTGGTGGTCCACGAACACGGAGAGCGGCCAGCCGCCCGCGCCTGTCATCATCTGGCAGGCCTTCATGTACACGGCGTCCAGGTCCGGGCGCTCCTCGCGGTCGACCTTCACGGGCACGGCCACGCTGTTGAGCAGCGCCGCCACGTCCTCGTCCTCGAAGCACTCGCGCTCCATGACGTGGCACCAGTGGCAGGTGGAATAGCCGATGGAGAGGAACAGCGGTTTGTTCTCCGCCCTGGCCTTGGCGAAGGCCTCCTGGCCCCAGGGCAGCCAGTCCACGGGGTTGTGGGCGTGCTGAAGCAGGTAGGGGCTTTTCTCGTTGGCGAGCGCGTTGGCGGGGCGGGACATGGAGCCTCCTTGAATGGTGGCGGCCGGCAATGGACATCCATGCCGCCTGCGGAAAAATTCGGGCTTCCCTCCGTGGAAATCCGGCGGGAAACCGCGTATCGTGGTTCCCGAAATACCATGAAGCTGCACTCAAAGGCCACACTTCTTCTTTCGGGACTAGTTCTGGCGGTCATCGCCGGGACGAGCCTCTTCCTGCTAAACTACCAAAAGGCAGCCCTGAGGCAAGTGGTCTTCGACGGACTGGTGGCGGAAGCCGACGGCGTGGCCAACGACATCCGCAGATACATGGAGGGCAGCGTCCGAGACACGGAGGCCATCGCCGCGAACCTGCCCCTGGACGCCCTGGCGGCCTCCGACGCCGAAAGGCTCCGCGCCTACCTGCGGCTGCAGCTCCGGCTGTTTCCCCAGTTCGAGAACGGGCTGTTCCTGCTCAGCCCGTCGGGCACCTTCCTCGTGGACTACCCCGCGCACCCTGAACTCAAGGGCGAGAGCTTCGCCTACCGCGAATACTACCAAAGCGCCGTGAGCAGCGGGCGCGCGGTGCTGAGCCCGCCCTACCTCTCGGCGCGCACCTCCCTGCCGGTCATGACCGTGGCCGCCCCGATATTCGCTCCGGGCGGCAAGATGCTGGGCCTGGTCTGCGCGTCGCTGAACCTCTTCTCCCCCCACGCCCTGAGCGAGGGCGGGCGCAGGATGAGCAAGGGCGGTTACGTCTACGTGGTCAGCGCCTCCGGCCAGTTCCTCATGCACCCGGAGCGCGGCAGGATATTCACCACGCTGGTCCACAGCCAGAACCGCTTCCTGGACAAGGTGCTCCAGGGCTACGAGGGCGTCGGGGAGACGGTCAACAGCAAGGGCGTGGAGATGCTCATCGCCTCCCGCAAGGTGCCGGAACTGGGCTGGCACGTGCTGGCCCAGGTGGGCACCAAGGAGGCCTTCGCGAACCTCGACGAGGCCCTGCTCGCGGTGGGCGTCTTCTTCGTGGCCGTGCTGGCCCTGGTGATACCGGCGGGGCTGCTGGCCATGCGCCGCATCGCCCGCCCCCTCGAAGCCCTGGAGGCGGCCGCCCAGATCATCAGTCAGGACCTGCAGAAACCCGGCGGCGCGCTCACCCGCCCCTTCGCCTCCAGCGCCCTGGACGCCCTCCGCAAGATGCGCTCCAACGACGAGATCGGTAAGCTGGCCCGGGCCTTCTTCCAGCTCTCGGTGCGCCTCAAGCAGACCCTGGCCTCCCTGCGCAGCGCCGCCGAAGACTGGGAGCGCACCTTCAACTCCGTGCAGGAGGCCCTCCTGGTGCTCGACGCCAACGGCCGGATTCTGCGGGTCAACCGCGTCACGGAGGACCTCTTCCGGCTCCCCCTGCGCGACATCGTCGCCAAACACTGGCGGGAGGTTCTCGCGGGCGGCGCCGCCGCCCCGGAGGAATGGCCCGGCATGGAGATCCTGCGCGACTCCGGGCGCATCCGCCTGAGCACCGCCCTGCCGAGGCAGCAGGGCCTCTACGAGCTCAACTTCAGCCCCGTGGCGGGGCGGCGCGGCGGCAGGGGCTACCTGCTGGTGATCACCGACGTGACGGAAAAGACCCGCAGCGAGGAGCGCATCCGCGAGCTGGCCTTCCACGACGGGCTCACCGGCCTGCCCAACCGCCTGCTGCTGGCCGACCGCCTGGAGCAGGCCATCGCCACCTCGGAGCGCAACCAGACCAAGGTGGGCGTGCTCTTCCTGGACCTCGACGAGTTCAAGCGCGTCAACGACACCTACGGCCACGTGGCGGGCGACGAGCTGCTGCGCCGCATGGCCCGCCGCTTGGGCGCGTGCCTGCGCTCCAACGACACCCTGGCCCGCTACGCCGGGGACGAGTTCGTGGCCGTGCTCATCGACCTGCTCCGGCCCGACGAGGCCGCGGCCATCGCCACGCGCATGCTGGAGGCGGCCGCCGAGCCCTTCGATATCGGCGGGAGCACGGTCCGCGTGGGGGCGAGCATCGGCATCGCCATCTCCCCCCAGGACGGCACCACCGCCAACCAGTTGCTCAACCACGCCGACACCGCCATGTACCGGGCCAAGGGGCGCGGCAAGAACAACTTCTGGTTCGCCGACGCCTCCACCGCCAGCAACGCCTACGACCACCCCGAACAGTAGGCGGCCCACCGCCCGCATGGTGTGCGCCTGCACTTGCCAAGCGTGTATTGCCATACTATACACAACGTCATGCATGAACATACGCCGCTTCCGCTGCCCTTGGCCACGGCTCCGGCCGGGTTCCCCTCCCCCGCCGAGGACTACCTGGACCAGCGCCTGGACTTGAA
>JBKICO010000101.1:0-2670 GCA_046567065.1 Acidobacteriota bacterium | reverse complement strand
CTCCTTCCAATCCATCCAGATCATGGCCTCGAAGCTGACCACGGCCGAGCTTCAGGAGTGCTTCGCCTGCCACACCACGGGCTACGGAAAGCCGGGCGGCTTCGTCAGCTTCGAAAAAACGCCCCACCTCGCCAACGCCGGGTGCGAGGTCTGCCACGGGCCGGGGGAGGCCCACGCCCAATCCGGGGACAAGTCCCTCATCAATGCCAAGCTCTCGGTCGAACAATGCCAGGCATGCCACAACGAGCAGCGCGTGAAATCCTTTGGTTTCAAGCCGATGTTGTACGGCGGCGCACACTAGGGAGGGATCGGCTGTGCATGTGTTCCATCAGTCACTCGGGTTCCGCGTCCTGTTGTTGATCACCGCCGTCACGGTGACCGTTTTCACCGGCCTGTTCCTGGCCAACGCCAGTTGGCAGTCGCGTTCCACCATGGAGCTCGTGACCGCGAACTCCAACCGCATCTCCCACCTGATGCTCATGGCCGTGGAGGAACCCATGCGCCTGGGCAAGAACACGGAGACGGCGGCGGTGTTCGAAAAGATGGCCAAGCGCGATGCGGCGGGCCACATCTTCCTGACGGACTACAAAGGCAACGTGACCTACTCCACCAACCAGAAGGCCCTTCGCAAGGACTTGGCCCCCTTCCTGCGCAGCCAGGCCGTCACCGGTCTGCTGGAGAAGGGGCTGGCAGGAACGGAGGGCTCCGCCCGGACGGAGCTGGGCGATTCGAGCTTCATGGCCATGGCCACCCCCATCCGCAACGAGGCCGAATGCCACCACTGCCACGGGGCCTCCAAGCCCATTCTGGGCACCATCGTCGTCCTGCAGGACATCACCCCCACCCTGGCCCAGGCCCGGCAGGACCAGCTCATGAACGGCGGCATCTCCCTGGCCGGGCTGGTGCTGCTGCTGTGCCTGGTCACCTGGTTCATGAAGCGGGCGGTCCTGAGCCGCATCCAGACCATCGCATCCAACACCGCCCTGGTGCGCCAGGGCCGCCACGACGTGGATTTCAGCATGCAAGGCCAGGACGAGCTGGCAGGCCTCTCCCGCGATCTGGCGGGCATGGTGCGCACCATCCAGGACCAGCTCGAATACAACAAGAGCGTGCTGGAGGGCATCAACATCCCGCTCTTCGTCACCGACCAGAACGGCGACTTCTGTTTCGCCAACACGCCCCTCAGCAAGATCCTTGGCCACCCCGAGGAGGCTCTCAACTGCCGCCGCGCCGACCTGATCCTGAGCGCGGGCGGAGCCACGTTGGATCTCTGCGCCAGAGTACTGGCCTCGGGCACCGCCTCGGGCGGCAAGATCCTCTTCGAACGCGAGGACGGCATGATCTTCCCCCTGCACTACGAGGTCTCCCCCCTGCGCGGGGCCAAGGGCCAGATGCTCGGCGTCATCGGCGTGCTCATGGACCTCACCGAAGAGGAAGAGGCCAAGGTGCAGATCGAAATGCAGCGAGCCAACCTGATGGAGGTGGCGCGTGAGGTCATGTCGGTGTCGGCCAACCTCTCCGATGCCGCCACGGAGCTGGCGGGGCAAATGGAAGTGGTTGCCCACAGCGTGGATGACACAGCCTCCCTCACGGCCAACCTCACCAAGGCCATGGACCAGATGAACGACACCGTGCTGGAGGTGGCCCGCAACGCCAGCGAGACCTCCAAGGCTTCCGAACAGGCTCAGGCGGTGGCCCAGAAGGGCGGCACCGAGGTGAAGCTCACCGTGGACGAGACGCGGCAGGTGGCCTCCCGCGCCGAGTCGCTGGCCCAGTCGCTCAGCGAGCTGACCGAGAGGGCCATGAACATCGGGCGCGTCATGGGCGTGGTGGGTGACATCGCCGACCAGACCAACCTGCTGGCCCTCAACGCCGCCATCGAGGCGGCCCGGGCCGGTGACGCGGGGCGCGGCTTCGCCGTGGTGGCCGACGAGGTGCGCAAACTGGCCGAAAAGACCATGCAGGCCACCGCCGAGGTCAGCCACGCCGTGACCGAAATCCAGGACGGCACCAGGCACGTGGCCGGGGGCATGGCCGGCACCAAGGAGTCCGTGGAGCACGCCGCCAGCATGGCCGAGCGCTCCGGCTCCGTGTTCTCCGACATCGTGTCGCACTCCGGGCGCATCGCGGACATGATCCGCTCCATCGCCTCGGCCGCGGAGCAGCAGTCCTCCACCAGCGAGGCCATCAACGACAACGTCTCGCACATCAACGGCCTCTCGCAGGACGTGGCCATGCGCGTCATGGAGGCCAACAAGCGCATCACCGCCGTGAGGGACATGTCCCACCACCTGGCGGAGCTCGCCGGCCGTTTTTCTGGCAACGGCGAGGGGGGAAAGCAGGCACTTCCCTCTTGACAGGCGGGGCTATCGCGCATGATAGATTTCGATAGTCGCGTGGTGCGCTCCGTAACCGGAGACCCGCCGACCCGTCGGACCAGGGAGTTTTTCCGCGCCGCGCCCCAGGGCTTCGGCCGGTTCGCACAACCGACGCATTGACCTCTTTGCCGCTCAGGCAAGGCTCGCCCTTGGGGCGGAGTCCGGCGCTGGGGGTAAAAAGATGGCGATTCGTCCTTCACCGTTTTCATCCGGAGGATTTTCATGGATAAATATGTCTGTAACGTCTGCGGATACGTGTACAACCCCGCCGAAGGCGACCCCGAGAACAACG
>JBKICO010000100.1:0-4588 GCA_046567065.1 Acidobacteriota bacterium | reverse complement strand
GACGCCACGGCCAGCGGCTCCGCCGTGGTCCTGGCGCTGGAGGGCAAACGCCCCTTCGCCGTGGAGATGCAGGCCCTGGCCAGCAAATCCTACCTGGCCATGCCCCGGCGCACCGCCCTGGGGCTTGACCTGAACCGGCTCAACCTCCTGCTGGCGGTGCTGGAAAAGCGCCTAGGCATCCAGCTTGGCCAGTCCGACATTTATGCCAAGACTGGCGGCGGCCTGAAGCTGACCGACCCGGGGCTCGATCTGGGCCTTGTGGCGGCGGTGCTTTCCTCCTATTATGACAGGCCGCTGCCGCCGCGAGCCGTCTTCTGGGGGGAAATGGACCTGAGCGGGCGCATTCGCCCGGTCTCCGGCCACGAGGCGAGGCTCAAGCAGGCCACTCGCCTGGGCTACGACCCCATTTTCCACCCCCCGGCCGAAGGGCGTGGCGTGGCCACCCTCAAGGATTTCCAGCGCGCCCTGTTCGGCGCGTGAATGTCCGGGCAAGCCGGACCCAAACCAGCACGGCGCCATACAGATGACCCAGCCCGTACCCAAACGCCCGCCCGGCAGGCCCCGCAGCGACGCGGCGCGCAAGGCCATCCTCGACGCGGCCTACGGCCTCTTGGAGGAGGCCGGATACGCGAAGCTCTCCATGGAGGGCATCGCCGCCCGCGCCGGGGTGAGCAAGGCCACCATCTACCGCTGGTGGCCCACCAAGGGCGCCGTGGCCATGGAAGCCTTCCTCGGGGCCATCTCGCCGCGCATCGGCTTCCCCCACACGCGGTCCGCCATCGCTGACGTCACCGCCCAGATGCGCTCCCTGGTGCGGGCATATCTTGGCGTCAACGGCCGCGTGGTGTGCGAACTGATCGCCCTTGGGCAGTCCGAACCCGAGACCCTGGCCTCTTTCGTGGACGGCTACCTCAAGCCCCGCCGAAACGCCGCCAAGGAAGCGCTCAAACGCGCCGTGCAGAGCGGCGAGATCCGCCCGGACCTGGACATGGACATGCTCGTGGACGCTCTCTACGGCCCAATCTTCAACCGGCTGCTGGTGCGGCACCTGCCGCTGGACGAGGACTACGCCGAAGGGATAGCCCGCATCGTGTTCTCCGGCGCTTCCGCCGGTGCGACTTCCGAATCCTAAGCCCGCTGCCAAAGCTCTTTCCGCTACAGCACGTTGCACCATGCGCTTGGAGGCAGGGTGCTGGTGCTTGACTTTCCGCCGAGCGTTGTTAAAAAACGAAACGTATCGTATTTCAAACAAAGGATCGCAACATGACAAAAGATATTTCATCCACACCTGAAGAGACGCCCGGCCTGGAAAAGGGCGTGGTGGCCCTGATGTCGGCAGCCGCCGGAATCTTCGTGGCCAGCATCTACTACAACCAGCCCATGTTGGGCATCCTGGCTCGCGACTTCGGGGTCGGCCATGAAAGTGTGACCCAGGTGCCCGTGCTGACACAGGTTGGCTACGCCGCCGGGCTTCTCCTGATCGCTCCCCTCGGGGACCGCTTCGAGCGGCGCGGGCTGATCGTGTTCACCACGGCGCTGCTGGCGTTGTCACTGCTTGCGGCCGCCCTCGCGCCTGGCTTGGGGACGCTTGTCATCGTCAGTCTGGCCTTGGGCCTTACGGCAACCGTGGCCCAGCAGGTGTTGCCCATGGCGGCCCAACTCGCCCCCGCCAGCCAGCGGGGAAGGGTGGTGGGCCAGGTCATGGCCGGGCTGCTCACGGGTATTCTGCTGGCGCGCACGGTGAGCGGCTTCGTCTCGGAATACGCGAACTGGCGGCTGATGTTCGGGCTGGCCGCCGCAGCCACGACCCTGCTGGGCGTTCTGCTGGCCCGCAGGCTGCCCAGGGTGGAGCCAGCCACGGTGATGTCCTACACGGGCATCATGCGCTCGCTGGTGCAATTGGCCCGCGAGCATGAGCAGCTCAGGCGCTCGGGAATCGTGCAGGGCCTGCTGTTCGGCGGTTTCGTGGCCTTCTGGGCAAATCTGGCGTTGTTCCTGGAGCAGCCGCCCTTTTCGGCTGGCAGCACCGTGGCCGGGCTGCTCGGCGTGGTGGGCGTGGTTGGCGTACTCGCCGCGCCCCTGGCGGGCCGTCTGGCGGACAAGGGCGGGCAGCGCGCCGTAGTACTCGCGGGGGCCGGGGCGGTAGCTGTCTCCTTTGTATGCTTCGCCCTGTTCCGCGAGTCCTGGGCGGTGCTCATCGGGGGGATCGTGCTCATGGACGTGGGGTTGCAGGCGGCCATGGTCTCCAACCAGTCCCGCGTGTACGCCCTGGATGCGGCCGCGCGCAGCCGCCTGAACACGGTCTACATGACGGTCATGTTCACCGGCGGGGCCATCGGGGCCGCCTTGGGGGCGCGGGCCTTCGCGCACTTCGGCTGGGCCGGGGTGTGCATCATGGGCGCGCTTTGTTCGCTGCTGGCCTTGTGTGTCGAGTTGAAGAGGCCCGCACCCGCCGCTGTGGCATGACAAGGCTCGGCGGTCCCGCGCTGGGGCGCTTTCAACCGCGACAGATTATGAACGGCCGCACCTAAGAAAAACGCCGGGCATCCTCTGGACGCCCGGCGTTGCTCATTCGATGTACGGATCCGATCAGGCCACGTCCCAGACCGCCCCGGCCGGGGTGTCCTTCACTTCCACGCCCATGGCGGCCAGCTCGTCGCGGATGCGGTCGGACTCGGCGAAGTCCTTGTCGGCGCGGGCCTGCTTGCGGGCGGCCAGCAGGGCCTCCACTGCCTCGGCCCTGATGCCCTTGCGCCCGGCCTTGCTGTCGCGAAGCTCGAGCAGGAACCCGGCGGGATCGCTGCCGAACACACCCAGAATGTTCGAGTATTCCTTGAAGTTCGAGCGGATGGACTCCAGCAGTTCCTTGCCGCCCTGGCTCTTGCGCAGGGCCTTGTCCTCCATGATGCGCCCGGCCAGGCGCACCATGCCGAACACGTGGCCGATGGCGGCGGCGGTGTTCAGGTCATCCTCCATGGCCTGGGTGAATCCGGCGTGCAGAGTGGCGCATTCCTGGACCAGTTCGGCCGGGGCGGCCGCGCCGGACCACTTGGTTCCGGCCAGGGTCTCCCCGATCTGGGCCAATGCGGAGTAGATGCGCTTGATGCCCTTCTCGGCCTCGTCCAGGGCCTCGGTGGAGTAGTCCAGCGGGGAGCGATAGTGCGAGGAGATCAGGAAGAAGCGCAGCACCTCGGGCAGGCAGTAGCCGAAGATGTCGCGGATGGTGATGAAGTTGCCCAAAGATTTGGACATCTTCTCGGAGTTGATCTGCACGAAGCCGTTGTGCACCCAGTAGTTGGAGAACTCCTTGCCCGAGGCGGCCTCGGTCTGGGCGATCTCGTTCTCGTGGTGGGGGAAGACCAGGTCCTTGCCGCCGCCATGGATGTCCAGGGGCAGGCCGAGCAGGTCCTCGCTCATGGCCGAGCACTCCAGGTGCCAGCCTGGGCGTCCGGGGCCCCAGGGGCTGTCCCAGGTGGGCTCGCCGGGCTTGGCGGCCTTCCAGAGCGCGAAATCCAGGGGATCCTTTTTCTCCTCGCCGGGGGCCACGCGCGCGCCCGCCTGCAGCTCCTCCAGGTTGCGTCCGGAGAGCTTGCCGTAGGGCTTGAAGGCCCGCACGCTGAAGTACACGTCGCCGGAGGGCGTGGCGTAGGCGTAGCCCGTGTCGATGAGGTGCTGGGCCAGCTTGATCATCTCGCCGATGTACTTGGTGGCGCGGGGCTCCATGTCCGCCCGGAGGATGCCCAGGCGGTCCATGTCCTCGTAGAAGGCGGCGATGTACTTTTCCGACACGGCCTCGGAGGTCGTGCCCTCCTGCTGGGCGCGCTTGATGATCTTGTCGTCCACGTCGGTGAAGTTGCGGGCGAAGCGCACATCCAGGCCCGTGGAGCGCAGGTAGCGGACCATCACGTCGAAGACCACAGCCGAGCGGGCGTGGCCGATGTGGCAGTAGTCGTAGGCGGTGATGCCGCAGACATACATGGACACCTTCCCGGCGTGCACGGGGGTGAAGGTCTGCTTGGAGCGCGTCAGGGTATTGTAGAGCTGCATGTATGATCCTTGCGGGGCATGTTCGGGCAGGTTTCGTTGCAGAGCCCGCCTCAAAAGTCAAGCCGTGGCGCGGCCCACGGCGGTGGCCGTGGCGTAGGCCTTGATGCCCTGGCCGGAGCCGGTGAAGCCGAGCTTCTCCTCGGTGGTGGCCTTCACGTTCACACTGGTCAGGGGCAGGCCCAGCAGCCCGGCCACGTTGCGGCGGATGTGCTCACGGTGTGGCCCGATTTTCGGAATCTGGGCCACGATGGTCAGATCCACGTGCACCAGGGTCAGCCCGGCGGGCGCGAATTTGGCCAGCACCTCGCTGACCAGCACGGAGCTGGCCACGCCGCTGAAGCGCGGGTCGCTGTCCGGGAAGTGCTGCCCGATGTCGCCCGCGCACAGGCAGCCCAGCATGGCGTCGGCCAGGGCGTGCAGGAGCACGTCGCCGTCGGAGTGGGCCAGCACGCGCGGCGCCCCGGCTATGGGCGCGCAGCCCAGCACCATGGAGCGCACGCCCTCGCCCTCGGGCGTCCCGGGCGGGGCGTAGCGGTGCACG
>JBKICO010000099.1:0-2890 GCA_046567065.1 Acidobacteriota bacterium | reverse complement strand
CCCGGTAGCCCGTGGGCGGCGCGGCGGCGGTAACACGTTCGTCATGATGACGGGATAGAGAATAGTTGGACATCGGCGCGCCGGGTGCTAGAACGGGAGCCTGGTACATCGGGAGGATCAACTCATGAGCATGACAGGTAAACACAAGATCGAATTCGCGATTCCCGAGAACGGGCTGGCCGGCTGGCTGCGCGGCCTGGCCGCGCAGATCGACGCGGGCGAGCTCAACCCCGGCGAGGAGCCCGTGAGCCTGGAGGGCTACCGGGGGATCAAAATCTCCGTGAAGCCCGCTCTGGGGGGCGAACTGAGGGCCAAGCTCTCCATCAAGTTCCCCAAGCCCGTACGGAGCGCGGCGTCGGTCCTGGAGCCGGGGGTTGCGGAGCCGGGGGAAGCCCAGGGCGAAGACGAGGACGAAGACGAGGACGAGGGCGGGATGCCCAAGTACAAGTCACTGAAGAAGCACATGAAATCCACCTTCAAGACCATCGGCGCGGCCCTTGCCGCCGGGCAGGCGCCCCCTGCGGCGGAGTTCGCCAGCTTCATCGCCGATTCCAAGCTGATGGTGGCCTACCCTGGCAAGGGCGACGAGTTCTACCCCGAATTCCTGGAGAAGACGCAGGCCCTGGAGGCGGCGTTCGCCACGGGCGACCTGGAGGCCATGAAGGCCATGCACCAGGAGTTGGCCCGGCTCAAGCGGGAGTGCCACTCCCGCCACGTCTGAGGCCCGCGCGCGGCCCGCATCGGCAGATCAACCCTTCCGCTCCGGGTGCGGACATCTTTGACGCGCCCGGGGAGACAGCATAGAGGCGCCTCATGTCCACACCATCCATCGAACTGGTGAAGCCGGGCTCCCCGGCCTGCGCCAGCATTGACCTGGCCGCCATCCCCCGCGAAGTCACCGACTGGGACCTGGAGACCTACCTCGGCCTCACCTGCGCCGGGGTCACGCCGGAGCAGGCCGAATCCATCAGGAACCCCAAGGCGCGCTTTCCGCGCCAGGAATACGTGCTGGCCGTGCACTGGCACCCCGAGCAGGTGCCCATGCCCCTCATCAGGGAGCGCATCTCGGCCATGTTCCCCTCCAGCCGCGACGAGCTGATCATCCCCACCCAGCACAACCAGCTCCTCACCTGGGGCGACTACGCGGGCGTGGAGGTCGATTGTTTCTCCCACGGCTTCAACCGCAAGGTGCAGCTGCTCATCCACCTGCGCGCTGACAGGCTGGAGCGCGCGGGCGTGCTCGCCAACATGCTGCGCCACACCTTCAAGTACCGCTCGTCCCAGCTTTACGAATACCTCGACGCCCTGTGCGAGCCCGAGTGGGCCGAGCGCCGCCAACAGGCCGCGGGCATCGCCGGTTCCGACGAGGACGTGGTGGAGTTCGTCTCCATCTACGCGCGCAGGCTCAAGGAGCTCGTCATCCTGAACGAGTCCCGCACGCCCGAGGACGCCTTCAAGAACAAGCTGGTGCGCAACTATTTCGACTGCCTGCGCCAAATCCACGACCCGCGCATGGTGAACAAGGCCCAGGTGTTCGCCAAGGCCGTGAAGGAGGTCGTGAAGGAGAACTTCTCCCTGGCCTACTTCTACCGCGCCTCCGAGGTGGTGGAGGAGGCCCGCTCCATCGGCGCGGGCATCGTCATCCCCCACCCGGAGCAGTTCTGGCCCATCCTGCTGCGCAACTACGACGTGGACGGCATCGAGGTCTGGAACCCGCAGTCGCAGCAGTACACCGAGTTCCTGATCAACGTGGTCATCGACCAGAACCGGCGCGGCTACCACAAGGACAGGCCCATGCTCATCTTCATGGGCGACGACTGCCACCTGAGCGAGAAGCTCAAGGCCCCGGACGAGCAGGACAAGGACAAGGTCGCCCGCGAGGTGGGCCTGCAGCCCGCCTGGGACGACCTGGGCATTGCCAAGGGGCTCATCATGTCCGGCGTGAGCCGCAAGACCGTCATGGACGAATACCGCGCCAGGCTCGGCTAGGCCGCGCCGACGCAGCAACACCCCCGTGCGGGAGGCGCCGCCGCCTCCGGCCGGATCAGGAGATCATCGTCATGCAGTGCGACGACAAGGACAAGGCCGAACAGCCCTCCACGGAAGGCAAGTTCACCTTCGAATCAGCCCAGGACGTCAAGACCCTGGTGGGCTACCTGCGGGCCATCACCGACGGCTTCGAGGCGGGCTCCATGCGCTTCACCCGCAAGGACCTGGACCTGGTGCTCTCCCCCACGGGGCTCGTCGGCTTCGCCGTGGAGGCCAAGGGCAAGGAGGGCCGCATGAAGCTCACGCTCAAGTTCCACTGGCGCGAGAGCGTGGAGGCCAAGGAGCCCGAGGAGGACACCCTCACCATCACTCCCGGGGACGAGAGGTAGGCGATGAAGTTTCTGGACGGCGTGGAGGAGAACTTCCGCTTCATGGTGCTTGAAGTCACCAAGCAGGTGGAAAACGCCCTCAAGGTCCTCGAACACCCGGACCCCGGCCTCGTGGCCAAGATCGAGAGCCGGGACGACTACATAGACAACCTCAAGAGCGTCATCGAGAACAAGTGCTTCTCGCGCATCCACACGGGCTTCGGGGGCGACAAGCGCGCCATCGACCAGGCCCGGGCCGTGAACATCATCACCGCCAACCTGGAGCGCATGGCCGACCACGCCGTGAACATCGTGATGCAGCAGCAGTACCTGCGCGATCCGATGTTCATCAAACGCTACGACTACCGGGCCTTCTTCGCCGAGATCATGAAGGCACTGCACCTGGTGATAAGGGCGCTCTACAACCAGGACATCGCCCTGGCCTTCAGGATCTGCCGCGTGGAGGTGACCCTGGACACCCTGTTCAAGACCACCTTCGACGCCATCCTGGCGGACCTGCGCAAGGGCGAATC
>JBKICO010000098.1:0-4301 GCA_046567065.1 Acidobacteriota bacterium | reverse complement strand
GCCGCCCTGCACCAGGATGCGGTTGGCGCAGATGCAGGTCTGGCCCGCGTTGCGGAACTTGGAGGCCAGGGCGGCATCCACGGCCTTCTCGATGTCCGCGTCGTCGAAGACGATGAGCGGGGCGTTGCCGCCCAGTTCCATGGAGAAGCGCTTCACGGTGCCCGCGCACTGGGCCATGAGCTTCTTGCCCACCTCGGTGGAGCCCGTGAAGGAGAGCTTGCGCACGCGCGGGTCGGCGGTGAGCTCGGCCCCGATACGGGAGGAGTCGCCGGTGATGACGTTGAACACGCCGGAGGGGAAACCGGCATCCTGGGCCAGCACGGCCAGGGCCAGCGCGCTGTAGGGCGTCTGGGAGGCGGGCTTGACCACCACGGTGCAGCCAGCGGCCAGGGCGGGCGCGGCCTTGCGCGGGATCATGGCGAAGGGGAAGTTCCAGGGGGTTATCACCGCCACCACGCCCAGGCCCTGGCGGATGGTCAGGGGCCGCCTGCCCCGGGACGGGGTGGGGATCACCTGCCCGTAGGCGCGGCGGGCCTCCTCGGCGTACCAGGTGAAGTAGGACGCGCCCTGCAGGATCTCCCCCCTGGATTCGGCCAGGGGCTTGCCCTGCTCCAGGGTGAGCAGGGCTGCCAGCTCATCCACGTTCTCCAGGATGAGGGCGTGGAGCTTGTGCAGGTAGGCCCCGCGCTCAAGCGCGGTCATGGCGCGCCAGGAATCCAGCGAGCGCGAGGCCCCGGCGATGGCCAGGGAGGCCTCCTTGGAGCCGCAGCGCGGCACCACGCCCAGGGTGGCGCCAGTGGCTGGGTTGGCCACCTCGATGGTCTCGCCGTCCAGGGCGGGCATCCATTTTCCGTCAATGTAGCAGTGGTTGCGGAAAACCTTGAAGTCGTCGGGCCGCATGGCGCACTCCTGTAGGGATGTCCCGGGTTGCTGGGGCCTTGGAGCCCCGGATTTTGGGCGCACTCCAGGACACGGCGTTTTCACGCCGTTCCGGAGAGCGCGGATTGTTGTGCGAAGCCCTAGCTTAGTCTTTGACCCAGTAGAGCAACTGATGCCTGGATTGGATGTGGCCTTTGATGCGGTACTCGTCGGCCTCGGTCATGGGCCGAAGCCGGATGTAGACCGTGCGCTTCTTCTCGTCGCTCGCGTTGAGGTGCGAGAGCATGCTCACGATCTTGGCGTCCTGGCCGCGCAGGTCGTCGATGAGCTGCTTGAGGTGCCCCTGCTCCACGGGCAGCACGGCGGCCAGCTGCACGCCGCCCCGGTCCACGCCGCTGATCATGGTGAAGAGGCGGAAGATGTCGGTATCGGTGATGATGCCCACCACGCGGTCTTCCTCGTCAACCACGGGCAGGCCGCCCACCTTGTTGTCGCGCATGACGGCCGCCGCCCGCTCCACGGTGCCCCCGGGCCGGATGCGCAGGGGCTTTGGGGTCATGATGTCGCGCACCTTGATCTGGGAGAGCAGCTGCGTCATCTCGTAGATGTCGAGCGAGGTGGCCTTTGAGGGCGAGGCGGCCTTGATGTCGCGCTCGGTGACGATGCCGGTCAGCCTGCCCTCTCCGTCCACCACGGGCAGGCGGCGCACGCCGCGCTGCTGCATGATCCTGCCCGCCTTGTGCATCGACACGTCCTCGGTGACGGTGGTGACTTCCTTGAGCATCCATTCGCCCACAAGCATAAGCCGCTCCTTTGGTGGCGTTGGGGGTTCCGGTTACCCGGCGCCGACGGGCGGGACGGTGGGCACGGGGCCCTTGGGCCTGCCGTCCTCAGTCCAGCCGCGCAGCCGGTAGTAGTCCGCCAGCATGTAGTCCAGCTCGTCTTTGGTCAGCTTCCTGCCGTCGGGCAGGGCCTCGCGGTGCAGCCTGGCGGGCAGCCGGTCGTGCTCCGGGGTCAGGCCTTCGCGCAGGTTGAAGGCGCGCGTCATGTCGGAGACGGCGGCCGCTCGTCGGCGCAGGGCGGGCTTGGAGGCGTCCAGGCCGGTGACCAGGTGCACGGCCTTTTCCAGCTCCTCCCAGGTGTAGAGGTCGCGGAAGAAGCGGCAGAGGATCAGGGTGTCGAAGATGGTCAGCCTGTCCTCGTAGTCGATGAGCATCTCGGCCTTGTTCTCGATGGCGTCCGCCGGGATGAAGCCCGCCAGTTCGGGCTTGTAGAAGGTGGTGCGCAGGTGGCAGGCGCCCCGGTCCGAAGTGGCGTAGGCCAGGCCCATGCCCTTGAGCACGCGCGGGTCGTAGCCGGGGGGCTCCATGCCCTTGACGTGGATAGCCAGGTCCTCCAGGTTCCACTCGCGCGCGGCGTGGACGATGCCCTGGGCCAGCACGGCCCCGGCGCCCCGGCGGGCGGCGATGTCCTCGATGAGGCGGGCGCAGGCGTCGGCGTCGCCGTAGTGCACGTCCATGTCCAGGCGGCCCTGCTCCACGGCCTCCATCACCAGGGCGCAGAGGTTGCCCGCGGTGATGGTGTCCATGCCCAGGCGGTCGCAGAGGTCGTTCAGGTAGACCACCTCGGTCATGTCCGTGATCATGCACAGGCCGCCGAAGGCGTAGATGGTCTCGTATTCGGGGCCTTCCAGGGTCAGGCCCGCGTGGCGGCCGGACTTGAGCGTGGCCATGCGCCCGCAGGCCATGAAGCACTTCAGGCAGGCGTGGGGCTCCACCTGGTGCTCCTTGTGGAAGCGCTCGCCCGAGAGGTTGGGCCAGTGCTCGCAGGTGCCCTGTGACCAGTACTTGGCCGGGAAGGCACCGGCGGTGTTCATCAGGGCCACCATCATGGTGGTGCCCTGGGCCTTGTAGGCCTTCACGCCGGGCGACTGCATCCCGGCCTTGGCGAAGGCGGCGGCGTAGGCGCGCAGGCCCTTGGGATCCGCCGGGGCGCGTTTGGCGCCGCCCTGGAACACGATGGCCTTGATCTTCTTGGAGCCCATGACCGCGCCCACGCCCGCCCGGCCCGCGCAGCGCCAGTGGTCGTTGGCGATCATGGCGAAGCGCACCAGGTTCTCGCCCGCCGGGCCGATGACCACCGCGCCGGGCCTGCCGTAGCCCGGCTTGTCGATGGAGAACCGGGCCAGGGCCTCGTCTTCGGACTTGTAGGAGTCCATGCCCCAGATCTCCGAGGCGTCGTGGAATTCGCAGCCCCCGGGGTGGATGGTCAGGGCCAGGGGCGCGTCCGCCGCGCCCTCGATGACCACCGCGTCGAACCCGGCGGAGTCCACGGCCTCGGGCGTGCGCCCGCCGGAGTAGGACTCGGCGTAGAAGCCCGTCTGGGGCGACTTGGTGAACACCCCGTAGCGGCTGCCGCCCCAGGCCGCGCCCCCGCAGAAGGGGCCTGCCGCGAAGATCAGCCTGTTCTCCGGGCCAAGGGGGTCGGCCCCGGTCGGGTTGCGGGTGAGCAGGAGCCAGGTGGCCAGGCCCTTGCCGCCCAGGTAGGCGTCGAGGACTTCGTCCGGGACGTTCTCGATGGCGAAGCTGCGCGTGGTGGCGTCCACCACCAGGATTCTGCCGTGGAAACCGTGCATCGTCCCTCTACATGCCCAGATAGGCGGATTTGATGTGCTTGTTGTCGATCAGCTCGGCGGCCGGGCCTTCCAGGGCCACGCGGCCGTGCTCCAGCACGTAGCCCCGGTCCGAGAGGCTCAGCGAGTGGTGCACGTCCTGCTCCACCAGGAGCACCGTGGTGCCGGTGTCCGCGATCTTGCGCAGGGTCTCGAAGATGGACTTGACCAGAATGGGCGCCAGGCCCAGCGAGGGCTCGTCCAGCATGAGCAGGCCGGGCAGGGCCATGAGCCCGCGCCCGATGGCCACCATCTGCTGCTCGCCGCCGGAGAGGGTCATGGCCATCTGGTCGCGCCGTTCCAGGAGCCTCGGCAGCAGTTCGTAGACCTGGCGCAGGGTCTTGTCCTTCACCTTGAAGGCGCGCTTGATGTAGGCCCCGATCTCCAGGTTGTCGGCCACGCTCATGAGCGAGAAGAGCCTGCGGCCCTCGGGCACGTGCACCAGGCCGCTCTCCACGATGGTCTCGGGGGGCTGGTTCTCGATGCGCTGGCCCTTGAAGGTGATGGTGCCGGAGCGCACGGGCATCAACCCGGAGATGGTCTTGAGCAGGGTGGACTTGCCCGCGCCGTTGCCGCCGATGATGGACACCACCTCGCCCTCGTTCACGGTGAGGGAGAGCCCGTTTATCACCTGGACGTCGCCGTAGAAGACGTCGATGTTCTCCACGCTAAGCAGCGCCATATTCACTCCCCAGGTAGGCCTTGATCACATTCTCGTCCTTGGTGACGTCCTCGGGCTTGCCCTCGGCGA
>JBKICO010000097.1:0-3502 GCA_046567065.1 Acidobacteriota bacterium | reverse complement strand
CTCCCCGGTTCCCATCCGGTGCCTCGCTATCATTTCTGACCGTTCTTGCGCCCCCTCCCCCGCCGCCGTATTGGCATACCATCCAATCAAGCCGCCCAGGGAGGCACCCCATGAACGTATTGGCCATCAACGGCAGCCCGCGCAAGAAGTGGAACACCGCAACCATGCTGGAGAACGCCCTGGAAGGGGCCAGGAGCGCAGGCGCGGCCTGCGAACTGGTGCACCTCTACGACCTCGACTTCAAGGGCTGCATCAGCTGCTTCGAGTGCAAAAAGATCGGCGGCAAAAGCTACGGCCGCTGCATCGTGCGGGACGGCCTCACCCCCATTTTGGAGAAAGCCGCCTCGGCCGACGCCCTCATCGTGGGCAGCCCGGTCTACTTCGGGGCCGAGACCGGCGAAACGCGCTCCTTCCTGGAGCGGCTCATGTTCCCCTTCACCACCTACACCCCGGGCTACGCCTCCATCTTCCCCGGCAAGCTGGCCACCGCCATGATCTACACCATGAACGTCAAGGGGGAGATGCTTGAGCAGCTGGCCTACGACAAGTTCATGGGCCGCATGCAGGCCACCATGGCCCGCATCTTCGGCTCCTGCGAGGTGCTCCTGGCCACGGACACCTACCAGTTCAAGGATTACGCCAAGTTCCTGAGCACCGTCTGGGACCCCGTGGCCAAGGCCAAACGCCGTGAGGAGGTCTTCCCGCAGGACTGCGCCAAGGCCTTTGAGCTGGGCAGGAAGCTGGCCACAGGGAAGGCGTCCTGATCCGGGATTGAAGGATGATCGAATGAACGGGCGGAGCCTGGCTGGCGGCAGGCAGGCTCCGCGCCGGGATGGATGTGCTTCAGGCGGGGAATGGCCGGGGGAGGCCTCCGGCGGCCCAAGAGGGCTCCGCCCTCTCGGGACTCTCCCGCCAAAGGGGCTTCGCCCCTCTGGACTCCCTTCCCGCTTCGCGTTGCAGAGGTCCGCATTCAGTTCTGACACCGTGAGGCGCGCTGTCTTCCGTGGGGGCCACAGCGGCCCCCACGGGAGACTACACCCCCCAAAAGTTGCCGTGCCCGGGGGCCTTACTCCCCCAACGTCCCCCGCCAGACCGCCAGCACCCGGCCAAACTCGTCCAGCGCCGCCACCATCAGCGCCGTCCCCGCCGGAACCGGCCCCGGCAGCGGGCAGGCCAGCCCCACTTTTCCCGGCGCAGCGGCCACCGCCAGAGGCCTGGTCAGCGGCAACGCCGGCCTTGTCGAGCTGTAGGCCGCAACCCCGCCCACACCCACGAACCAAGCCGAGGCCACGTCCAGCGCGGCGGGCCAGCCTTCCAGCACCATCATGGCCTCCACCCCGGACTCCGGGCTGTGTCGGACGTGCGCCACAGCCAGGCGCACCACCCGGCCCCCCAGCGCACGCAGCACCAGTTCCTCCATCCCCTTGATGTCGCGCAACCCGAACCCCGTGGTGCGCAACCGCACCGCCCGTCCGGCAAACGCCGGGTCCGTGAGGCGCAGCCGCCCCGGCTCCTGGGGGGAAGCGAACAGCAGGTGGGCCTGCTCCTGGTCGTTCCAGAGCAGGTAGTCGCGGTAGGGCGCCAGCGGCCCGGCCGCACTCGAGACCATGGAGACCAAGCTGCCCGGCTCCTTCGCGGCCGCGCCCAGCACGGCCATGTCCACGCGCGGGGCCGCGCCGCCAGGGAGCTCCAGCCGTCCCTGGGCGTCCACCACCCCGGCCCCGGCATCGTAGGTCTCAAGGCGCACGGTGATCAGGGCCAGGCCCGCCAGAATCAGCGCGGCCAGGGGCCCGGGGTGCAGCAGCATCCCGTCGCGCAGAGCCAGGCCCGCCAGCAGCAGGCACACCGGCAGCAGCCAGAAGAGATAGTGGATCAGCTCGAAGGCGTAGATGTTGTGCGGGGTGAAATCGTTATACAGGCTGTAGGCCAGCAGGCACAGCGCCATGGCCGCTCCGGCCCCGGCGGCCCACACGCGGTCGCGCCGCCAGGCGGCCCAAAGCCCAAGCGGGGCCAGCATCAGCCAGGGCATGCGCGGCAGCAGCGCCGTGCGGGCCTGGCCGTACACTGGCAGCCCGTCCACGAAAAGGGAATACAGCTTGCGGGCCAGCCCGCCCCAACCGAAGCCCACCTGGGCCGAGTTGAGCTCGTAGGGCGTGCGCCAGGAGCCGAACACCCACAGGTTAAGCCCCGCCACGCAGGCCGGGAACAGCGCGAAAAGCGTAAGCCCGGCCAGCAGCGCGCCCAGGCGCTCGCGCCCGCTCCCCGCGTGCAGGCAGGAGCAGGCCGCCATGGGCAGCAGGAAGGCGGCGTCCACCGGGCGGATCAGATACGCGGCCCCGGCCAGGGCGAAGAGGCGGAGCGTTCTTCCCGGGCTGAAGCCCGGCAGGCCGGACACCCAGAGCATGCCGTAGGCCAGGGCCATGGTGGGGATGGTGTTCCAGGGCTCCAGCAGGGAAATCCCGGCTTCGACGTTGAGCAGCCAGAGGCTCAGCCCGAGAAGCCCCGCGCTGGCCGCCGGGCCGAACCAGCGCCGGGCGAGCTTCCAGAGCAGCGCGGCGGCCGCGAGGGCGCAGGCCAGGTTCGCCGGTAGGAAAAGGTGCAGGGGCAGCGCCCGGGCAAAGGGCGCGCCCAGCAGGGGGTAGCCCAGGGGATACCAGTAGGTCTGCGGGTCCAGGCTGCCCGCGCCAAGGGAGCGGGCGCTCTCCAGGTAGCGCAGCTGATCCCAGTGGGCCCACCAGCCCTTGGCGCAGCCGTCGAAGGGCAAATCCGGGTGGGAGAGGTAGGCCGCGAAATAGAGCGCGGCCAGGCCGAGCAGGCCAAGCGTGGCGAAGGCCGGTGCGGCGCAGAGGGCGTCCAGGCGCTCCTTGAGGGCGGCAAAAGTTGGGCGAGGTCGCATGAGCCCGGTATCCTAGTGGGATTGATCGTAAAGCCTTGACGAGGCTGACCAGGCAGGTACATGGAAAATACCGGGGCCACAAGCTCCGGGGCCTGTGCGCGCCGCCGCGCGGCATGCTGCGGCGGGCGGCGCGGCGCGTGGCCGCAAGCCGATTTACAAACATCTCAAAGCGGTTTACAGCGGCTAGGCAAGGCCTTTTCATCTCACCCACAAAGGATCATCCGACATGCATCTGAACAAACGAGTGCTCGTAACCGGCGGCGCGGGTTTCCTTGGTTCCCACCTGTGTGAACGTCTGCTCGCCGAGGGCTGCGAAGTCATCTGCCTGGACAACTACTTCACGGGCACGAAGTTGAACATCCAGCACCTCATGGATAATCCCAACTTCGAGCTCCTCCGCCACGACGTGACCTTCCCGCTCTTCATCGAAGTGGACGAGATCTACAATCTGGCCTGCCCCGCCTCGCCCATTCACTACCAGTTCGACCCCGTGCAGACCACCAAGACCAGCGTGCACGGCGCCATCAACATGCTGGGCCTGGCCAAGCGCGTGAAGGCCAAGATCATGCAGGCCTCCACCTCCGAGGTCTACGGCGACCCGCAGGT
>JBKICO010000096.1:0-4630 GCA_046567065.1 Acidobacteriota bacterium | reverse complement strand
TGGAGATCCAGCCCGAGTCCTCCAGGCGGGCCAGCGTGCGGGAGAGGGCCTCCCGCGTGGCCCCGAGCAGCGCGGCCAGGTGGCCCTTGCTCATGTCCAGCACGAAGGTGCCGGACTGCTTCTCCTCCGCCTGGAGCAGCAGATAGGCGGCCAGGCGCGCGGGCACCTCGCGCAGGGTGAGCTGGCCGATCATGGTGGCCATCTGCCGGAGCCGCTGGGAGAGCGCGGCCAGCATGGCCATGGCCAGCCCGGCGTCGCGCTCCATGAGGCGCATGAGCACGGCCTTCTCGGTGTAGAGCACGGTGCTGGGCTGCACGGCCATGGCGTTGGCCGGGAAGACCCCGCCCTGGAACATGGGCACCTCGGCGAAGGGCTCGCCCGGGCCGAGCATGTGCAGTATCTGCTCCTTGCCCTCGGAGGAGGCCTTGAAGATTTTCACCTGGCCTTGCAGCAGGATGTAGAGTCCCTTGGCCTCCACCCCTTCCAGGAAGATGACCTGGCCCTTGTCCGCCTTGATCACGGCGGAGTTCTGCTCGATGGTCTCAAGCTGGGCTGGGCTCAGGTTGGAGAACAGGGGCACCATGCTGAGAAGCGCGCCGGTGGAGGAGGTCTTTGTTTTCATGGGCATGGAATGACCCGGATTGTGACGCAAATCAATGCCCCGGAGTCCATCCGTGCTAGGAAAGGGATGGAAGCCTTTCATGGAGCGACGCATGAACCGACTCAAGAACGCGGGGCTCGTGGCCCTGGTGGCGCTGGGCGCGCTGATCCCGGCGGCGCACCTCAACCGGTGGTACAGCCTCTGGGAGGCCCTGGCCTGGCTGGCCCCGGCGGCCTGCCTGATCTTCACCCGGCGGGATTTCGTCCGGCGGGTCAACCAGATTCTGGCCCTGGCCGGGTCCCTCCTCACAGTGGACACCATGCTGCACTTCGTGCGCCTGCGGCAGGCCATGGGCGCGCCCTGGCTGCGCCTGGCCGTGATCCTGGGCGCTGCGGCCCTGGTCACGGCGCTGGCGGCCTGGGTTCTGGAGCACCCGCTGTTCGCCCGCCGTAAGGGGCCGGAGGGTGCGCAGCCCGGCCCCCTGGAGTTCCCCGCCGCCGGGTTCGCGGCCTGGGCCGTTGCGCTGGGCCTGCTGGCCGTGGTGCAGCTCAAGGTGCGTCCGCCCATGCTCCTGGCGGAGCGCTTCGCCCAGGGTGCGGGCTGGCTGGAGATATCGCTGCTGGCGCTCTACGCGGGCTTCCTGGCGGAAACCCTGAGCGACGCGAAGCGGGCCTCCAAGGCGCGCAGGCGGGCCTGGGGGCTGTTTTCCCTGGCGTTCTTCGGGCAACTGGCCCTGGGCTTGGCCGGATTCAAGGATTTCCTGATGACCGGGGCGCTGCACCTGCCAGTGCCCGCGCTCATCGTGGCCGGGCCGTTGTTCCGTGGCGAGGGTCTGTTCATGCTGGTGCTGTTTTCGGCCACGGTGTTGCTTGTCGGCCCGGCCTGGTGCAGCCATCTCTGCTACATCGGGGCCTGGGATTCGGCCATGAGCCAGGCCCGCAAACGGCCGGCCGCAGCCCCGGCCTGGCTGCGCCGGGGGCGCATCCTGCTGGCCGCGGCGGTGTTCGCCGTGGCCTGGGGGCTTGGCCGCCTGGGCGTAGCGACCCTCACGGCGGTCTGGCTGGCTGCCGCGTTCGGGCTGGCGGGCGTGGGGATCATGGCTTTCGCCTCCCGGCGGCTGGGCGTGATGGCCCACTGCACGGGCTGGTGCCCCATGGGCCTGCTGGCCGGGCTGGCCGGGAGGGTCTCCCCCTGGCGGCTCAAGATCGGGCAGGGCTGCCAGGGCTGCGGCGTGTGCTCGCTGGCCTGCCGCTACGACGCCCTGCGCCCCGAGGACCTGGCCCGCAAGCGCCCGGGCGTCTCCTGCTCGCTCTGCCGGGACTGCCTGGGAACCTGCCCCAAGTCGGAGATGTCGCTGACCTTCCTGGGCCGCTCCGGGCCGTGGGTGTGGATCGTGTTTTCAGTGCTGGTGGCCGCGCTGCACGCGGTGTTTCTGGGGGTGGCCCGCATCTGACGCGGGCTAGAGATAGCTCCTGATCCTGCGCAGACCGTCGCGCACGGCCGTGCCCAGCGCCCCGGTCCAGCCCTCGAAGGGGGCGAACAGGCAGGCGTAGCGGTGCAGGGACACCGCCAAGGAGGAGACCTTGGCCAGCACAGGCCCCAGCACGGGCACCGGGTGCTTCACCAGGGCCATGAGCGGGCGCTCCAACCAGGGGTAGCGCACCATCCAGTAGAAGTAGGCGTTGAAGCGCTCCAGGGCCTCGGTGTCGGGCTGACGCAGCGTGGCCGAGGTGAACAGGTTGGCCCCGGTCTCGCCCTGGGGGATCAGCCCCATGCGTAGCGCGATGTCGTACACGTCCGTGCCCCGGTAGGGCTGCAACAGCCCGGACCAGGGGTGGTTGCCCCTGCGGATGCGCTGGTTCAGGCGCAGGGTGGCCACGGCCTTCTCAAGCGTCTCGCCGGGCAGGTTGAACATGTTGAAGGTGGAGAAGCGGATGCCGTGGGCGTGCAGCATGGCCGCCGTGCGCACGATCTGCTCCTCCGAGATCTTCTTGTTGAGCGTCTCGTTGCGCATGGCCGCGTCGCCGCTCTCCACCCCGAAGGAGACCATCCGGCAGCCCGAGCGGGCCAGCAGGGCGGTGAGCTCCTCGTCCATGAGGTTGGCGCGCACCCCGCACATGAAGGGCAGGCCCACCTCGGCCCGGTACAGCTCCAGAAAGCCCTCCAGCCAGGCCCTGTCCTGCACGAAGAGGTCGTCCACGAAGGTGACGTAGCGCAGCGGCGCGGTGCGGCTGGCCGCGATGTCCCTGATTTCATCCAGCACGCGCCGGTGGCCGTGGCGGCGGATGTAGCCGCCCTTGCCCTTGTAGAGCCCGCGCAGCACGCGGTTGTAGCAGAAGCTGCAGGAGTAGGGGCAGCCCCGGGCCACCAGGATCTGCGCGCCCGAGCTTTGGGCCAGCTGGGGGTAGCGCCGGGCGTAGAGGCTGCGGTCCGGCCTGGGCAGGCTGTCCAGGTCCGGGCGCAGGGGGTAGATTTCGTTCCTGGCCACGCCCCGGGCCGTCTTGACCCAGAAGCCCGGCACGTCCGCGCCGTCGCCTCCGGCGGACAGGGCGTCCACGAAGTCGGGCAGGGCGTCCTCGGCCTCGCCCCGGCATACGGCGTCGATGCCTTCCTCTTCGATGAACTCGGGGAAGAAGGTGCAGTGCGGCCCGCCCGCGATCACGGGAACGTTCAGCAGGCGTTTGACGGCCCGGGCCGTGCGCGCGGCCCAGTCCTGCAGGCCGCTCATGAGCGAGAAGGCCACGATGTCCGGCTTGGCGGCGGCCACGGCCTGCATGAAGCCGCGCCCCTCCTCCACTTCCACGAGAACCTCGGCCCGATGCCCGCGCCGGGCCAGGGCGGCGCTCAGGTACATGGGGCCGAAGGATTCGTATCCGTCGCGCTGCAGAAAGAGGACGGTGGCCATCAGCGGCTGGAGAGGTCCAGCACTTCGGGGGTGTAGAGGGCCACTTCCTTCTTCATGATGGCGCGCCAGTCGTACTCGCGCTCCACCAGCTCGCGCCCGGCGGCGCCCATGCGTTTGGCCAGCTCGCGGTCCTCGATGAGGCGCAGGAAGGCCTGGGCGTAGGCGGCCACGTCCTCCGAGGGGCAGACCAGGCCGTTCTCGCCGTCCTTGACGATGCGGCCGATGGCCTTGAGCTTGGTGACCACAACGGGCAGCCCGCAGGCCCAGTACTCGAAGAGCTTGAAGGAGAGGTAGTTGTCGTGGTTGAGGGTGGCCCGCAGGGTCATGGCGCCCACGTCGCAGGCGTTGACGTAGGCCGGGACCTCGTTGTGCGGTATCCAGCCCGGGCTGACGATGTGCCCGGCAAGGCCCAGGCTCTCGATCATGGGCTTGATGACCCCGTCGAAGTAGGGGCCGCCCCCGCCCAGGATGAGCAGGCGCGTGTCCGGCCGGGTCTTGACCACCTCGGCCAGCACGTTCAGCAGCACGTCCACGCCGTCGTCGTGCTTGATGTCGCCGTGGAAGATGATCAGCGGGGTCTCGCCGGAGATGCCCAGCTTGCGGCGCACGGCGGCCCCGTCCAGGCCCGGGCGGAAGGTCTGGGCGTCGGTGCCGTCGGGCACAACCACCACCTTCTCGGGCGGCAGGCCCTTGCTTACGATGAGGTGCTCGCGCATCACGTCGGAGACCACGAACACGTTGCGCGCCCGGCCCAGCACCAGGTTCTCGAGCCAGACCAGGGGCTTGGCCAGCAGGGGCATGTCCGTGCGGGCGATGTCGGAGTAGAAGTCCGTGAAGTCGAGGAACACGGGCCGCCGGATGAGCCAGCCCGCCACCACGGCGGCCATGCCCGCCAGGGGGTTCCAGGCGTGCACGGCGCAGAAGCCGCGCGCCCCGGAGCGGCGGTACCAGACCTCCAGCACCACGATGGAGATGATGGAGGCCAGGAAGTGCCAGATGCGCACCGGCAGGCGCAGCGCCCCGTAGAGCGACTTGCCGAAGCCGGGGTACTGGTTCATCCAGATCCACTCGGTGAAATAGGAGGCCCGCGAGCCCAGGTCCCGGCTGGGGGCGATCATGTTCAC
>JBKICO010000095.1:0-3900 GCA_046567065.1 Acidobacteriota bacterium | reverse complement strand
TCTCGGTGCTCTTCTGCCCCCGGGTGCGGGTGTAATAGTCCACCTGCCGGGGCTCCACGCGGGCCAGCCTGTCGCCCAGGGAGAGCGTCTCCACCACGTAGCTCACGCCCCGGTGCAGGTAGACCGCCCCGGGGTGGGTCTCGCGGAAGGCGCGGTGCTCGTCCACGTAGCCGATGCTCACGCCCGCCGTGGTCTCGATGTGATAGCGCCCGCCGGAGCCGCGCAGGTCCACGTCGCGGTGCGGGGCCTTGCGCGCGCTGTGGATGCGCTCGCCCGCCGCGTCCAGCAGCAGCTTGCCCTTGGCCTCCAGCTCGGCCACGCCCTTTTGCATGGCCTCGCCCGCCAGGTAGGGCTCGCCCGGGCGCAGGGCCAGCTCGGCGGCGGCGCACTCCAGATGCCGGGCCAGGATGGCCGGGTTGTCCGGGTTGACCACGGCGGATTCGGGAGGGCGGTCGAAGAAATCCTCGGGGTGGTGCATGAAGTACTGGTCCAGGGCGTCCTCCCCGGCCACCAGGATCACGGCGGACTCGCGCATGGAGCGCCCCACCCTGCCCCCGCGCTGCCAGGTGGACATCACCGTGCCCGGGTATCCGGCCATGACGCACAGGTCCAGCCCGCCGATGTCGATGCCCAGCTCCAGGGCCGAGGTGGAGATCACGGCCAGGAGCTCGCCAGAGGCCATGCGCGCTTCGATCTCGCGGCGCTCCTCCGGCAGGAAGCCGGAGCGGTAGGCGCTGATGCGCGGGGCCATGGACCCGGCCTTCTCGGCGGCCCACAGGGCCACCAGCTCCGTCATCTTGCGGGACTGGCAATACACGATGGTGCGCAGCTCCCGGGCCAGGGCGGCCTTGAGCAGCATGATGGCCGTGTGCGCCGCGCCCTGCAGGGGGTTCACGAACAGGAAGTGCCGCCTGCCCGAGGGCGCGCCGGACTGGCCCACCACCTCCACGGGCAGGCCCGTGAGGGCCTGGCACAGCTCGCCCGGGTTGCCGATGGTGGCCGAACAGAAGATGTGCGCGGGCGCGGCCCCGAAGCGTTCGCACACGCGGCGCAGCCTGCGGAACACGTGGGCCATGTGCGAGCCCATGACGCCCCGGTAGGTGTGCACCTCGTCCACCACCACGTGGGAGAGCCCGGCCAGGAAGGTGGCCCAGGTCTCGTGGTGCGGCAGGATGGAGAGGTGGAGCATCTCCGGGTTGGTGATGAGCACCCGGGGCGGCTCGGCGCGCAGCTTCTTGCGCATGTAGGGCGTGGTGTCGCCGTCGTACACGGCCACGCTGGGCCGGGCCGAGGGCGGCAGCAGGGCCGTGAGCTCCTGGAAGGCGCGGAGCTGGTCCTGCGCGAGGGCCTTGAGCGGAAAGAGGTACAGGGCGCGGCTGCCGGGGTTGGCCAGCAGCTCCTCCAGCACGGGCAGGGTGTAGGTCAGCGTTTTGCCGGATGCAGTGGGCGTGGCCGAGCAGACGTTGCGCCCGGCCCTCGCCAAGGACATGGCCAGGGCCTGGTGGGAGTAGAGCCTGTCTATGCCCTGGGCCGCAAGCATCTCGCGCACCGCGCGGGAGAGCGGGCGGGCTGGCTCCCCGAATTCGGCCGGGCGGGCCGGGATGATGCGGTGGTGGCAGATGCTCTGCCCCAGGCGCTCCGAGGCCTTGAGCGCGGCCACGTACTCGCCCACGTCGCGCGCGGGTTCGAAGGACGGCTCGGGGATGGAATCGGTGCCGGCCACCGCCCTACCCTCCTCCGCCCTGGGCCTGTCCCTGGGTCTGGCCCTGGCCCTGTCCCTGGGTCTGGCCCTGGGCCTGGGTCTGTACCGGAACCAGCCGGAAGCGCGTGGCGATCACGGCCAGGGTCCGCTTCTCGCCCTCGCCCAGGGTGGCCCCGTTGCCGTTCCAGAGCTTCGGGGTGATGGTCACCTGGTTCAGGCCCGGCCTGGCGATGAATACAAGCGGCCCGGGCTGCACCCGGTTGCCCCCCGGCTGGGCGGAGAGTTCCAGGCGTACGGTCTTCTGGCCGTTGAGGTCCACGCTTACGCCCTGGCCCTCGATGACGTTGACCAGGCCCAGCTCCAGGGCCACGGACTGCTCCTGCCGGGAGATGAAGGCGAAGATGGCCTCCGGCCCCTCCACCCAGATGAAGGGCTCGCCGGTGCGGCCGTCCTTCTCCACGAAGCTGAAACCCGCTATCTTGACGTGGTTCTTGAGGTATTCCGGCAGGGTGAACAGGTCGAAGGAGGCGTCCGCCAGGGCGCGCTCGATCTTGCGCCGGGTCCACTCCTCGCGGGTCGCGTCCGCCAGCTTGAACCCGCCCAGCCCGCCGCCCAGCACCAGCGCCAGGGCGGCCAGCCCGGCCAGGGGCCTGCGCAGCGCCGCGAAGTCCACAGCCTCGTAGCAGGCGGCCAGGAAGCCCTTGGGCGAGCCTTCCCGCTCCTGCCCGGCGCGCCTGCGGGCCAGGGCCACGCCGAAGCGGCGCAGGGGTGTCTCCAGCAGCACGAAGTTGAGCTCCACCAGCACGTACAGCATCAGCAGGAACACTCCGCCCGTCAGCCAGGGGGTCAGGGGCTCGGGCAGGCGCTGGAGCAGCTCCTTGAAGGGCGCCCTGCAGAGGTATTTCGTGAGCGCGAAGGCGGGCTGGTGGATGATGTAGATGCCGTAGGAGCGCTGGCCCACATAGACCAGGAACCGCCGCACCGCCGGGTTGCGGCTGAGTATCCAGGCCCTGTCGTAGCTGGCGACCCACACCAGCGCGAAGGAGCACAGCGTCAGCACGCCCACGCCCAGGGGGAACCAGCCCCCGTGCGCGGCCATGCCCGAGAGCAGCACCAGCAGCAGCGCCGCCCCGAGCCGCAGCGCGCCGTTCTCCATGAAAACGGGGGCGAACCGGGCGTGGAGTCCGCCGCCCTGGAACAGGGCCAGCATCACGCCCAGGATCAGGCCATCGCTGCGCACGGCCCACCAGAAGCTCCACATGGGCCGTGGCGTGATTATCTGCACTGCGGCCGCAAGGCCCAGCGCCCAGAGCAGGGGCCGCCTGGGCAGAGCCAACAGCACCAGCGGGAACACGAAGTAGAACTGCTCCTCCAGGGAGAGGGACCAGTAGATGTCCGTCATGGGCTCGAAGTGCTGCTTGAGCCAGAGCGAGATGTTCTGGACGAACAGCAGCGAGGCCAGCACCCCGTCGTAGACCTCCTTCCTGTCCCCGAAGAAGGACTTGCCGCCCACCTGGGGCATGGCCGCAGCCAGCAGGGCCACCACGCCCAGCCAGAGCCAGGCCGTGGGCAGGATGCGGAACACCCGCCGGATGTAGAAGGGCACGGCCACCCGCATGTAGTTGCGCCCCGTGAGCCCGCCCTCGGGCAGCTGACGCAGGAGCGACATGCAGATCACGTAGCCTGAGATGCAGAAGAACAGGTCCACCCCGAACCAGTAGCTCACCACGTCCATGGAGGCGCGCAGCGGTGTCCCGGCGATCTCGAAGTGGCTGCTGATGTGGCCGATGACGGTGATGATGATGGCGAAGGCGCGCAGGATCTCGATGTCCGTGTTGATTCTGCCCGCGGGCGCGGGGCAGCCCGGAGCGGCCTGCGGGGAAGCGGTCCGGGCGGTCATGTTTCCTCTGGCCGGCGGCCCACGTAGAGCACGGTCTTGCCCGCGCGGTAGCCCAGCAGCGGGTCGATGTAGCGCGAGAGCCGCACCAGGAGCCCGTCCCAGAGCAGGATCTGCTTCAGGTCCGGCATGGCCTGGCGCAAGAGCAGCCGGTTGCCCAGGGAGGCGAAGAAGCCCATGCTGTCCAGATAGTGCAGCTTCACGGTTTCGAGCCCGGGCGGGAGCACCCGGCCCAGGGTGGACGCGGTGTAGCGCCTGTGGTGGCCGATGACGGCGTCGAAATTCGTATACAGGAACTGGT
>JBKICO010000094.1:4361-12579 GCA_046567065.1 Acidobacteriota bacterium | reverse complement strand
GCGTCGGAAGAACTGCGGGAGATATCGGTGATGGCCATGTTCATCTCGCCCATGGCCGTGGCCGTCTCCATCATGCGCTGCTTCTGCAGGTCCGCCCCTTCGGAGATGCGCTCCATCCGGTTGGAGAGCGCCCCGGCCGAAGCCATCACGCGGTGCACCACGCTCTCCAGCTTGCCCGCGGCGCCCATGAGGTTGGCCGCGCGGGATTCCTCAGCCAGGCGGGATGCCTCCTGGGCCTGGCGGATGGCGTCGTCGCAGGAGACGTTCTTGAGGGCCAGTTCCTCCTCAAGGCGGGCGTGGGTTTCCCTGGCGTCCTTGAGGCAACGCGCCAGTTCGCATAAGGCGTGGGTGAATACCTTGAATTCGCCCTTGTTGTTCATGCACTCGGTTGCCGGGAGCTTCAATTCCAGGGCCTGCGCGGCCATGGCCTCAAGCCCGGAGAGCGGAAGCGCGATGGCCGCCACGTGGATGACGGCCGCGGTAACCACTGCCAGGGCCGCACATACGGCCAGCCAGGCGGGCGCGCCGCTCCCAAACACCGAAAAGGCCGCCAAGGCGGCGGCCAGCAGGGACGCAACGATCAAAAGACAAGACTGAAGCGTTCTCACAGACATAGATGCACCTCATCGCTTTGGTGTGTCTATCTGTATTCAATGTCACTGAGGGCTGCAAGTCTGACTCTTTACAATTTGGCAATAATTCTACAGAAAACAACGCCACGCGATGCCTGTTTGGTTGGGCATCCGATTAGGCAGGGACTCAAATCGTACTCAATCCTATTCATAAGCAGGAATTACAATGGAAAAGCAGGAAGCGCCCCGCGGGGCCATCCTTCAGCGTGACGGCGAGAGCTGGGCGATCGTGCCCCGCACCCCAGTGGGCCTCATCACCCCCGAGGTGCTCGACGCCCTGAACACGGTGGTGAAGAAGTACTCCATCCCCATCGTCAAGATCACCTCGGGCCAGCGCATCGCCCTGGTGGGCATGAAGGCCGAGCAGGTGGAGCCCATCTGGGCTGACCTGGGCACCCTGGTGGGCCAGGCCATCGAACTGTGCGTTCACTTCGTGCAGGCCTGCCCCGGCACCAGCGTGTGCCGCTTCGGCGTGCAGAACTCGCTGGGCCTGGGCCTGGAGCTTGAGAAGCTCTACGTGGGCATGGAGCTGCCGGCCAAGGTCAAGATGGGCGTTTCGGGCTGCCCGCTGTGCTGCGCCAGCTCCCTGGTGCGCGACATCGGCGTGATCGGCAAGAAGGACGGCTTCACCGTGGCCTTCGGCGGCCATTCCGGCGGCAAGCCCCGCGCGGCCGACATCGTTGCCGATGGCCTGAACCAGGACCAGGTGGTGGCCCTGGTGAAGAAGCTCCTGGATTTCTACCGGGACAACGCCAAGAAGAAGGAACGCTGCGCCCGCTTCGCGGAGCGCGTGGGCATCGAGGCCATCAAGGCCGCGGTGCTGTAAACCAGGGGGCCGCTCCGTACGGGGCGGCCCTTTTTCTTTCTCTCTATGATGATATCCGTGCTGCTCCCAGTGCGCGACGCCGCTGCGCACCTCCCCGCCTGCCTGGACAGCCTTCTGGCCCAGACGCTCCCCGATTTCGAGATCATCGCCGTGGACGACGGCTCCCGTGACCAGGGCCGCACCCTGGGCCTGCTGCGCGCCTACGCCGCCAGGGACGCCAGGGTGCGTGTGCTGGCCGGGGAGCACCAGGGCATCGCCCCGGCGCTCAACCTGGCGGCTGCGCAGGCCGTCGGGCGCTATCTGGCGCGCATGGACGGCGACGACATCTGCCACCCGGAGCGCTTCACCCGGCAGGCCGCCGCCCTGGACGCCAACCCGGAGTTGGACGCCGTGGGCTGCCTGGTGCGCTACGGGGGCGATGCGCAGACCTGCGGCGGCTACGCCCGCCACGTCGACTGGCTCAACACCCTGCACAGCCACGAGCAGATGCGCCTGGGCGTCTTCCGGGACGCCCCCCTGGCCCACCCTTCGGCCATGTTCCGGGCTTCGTCCTTCCACCGCCTGGGCGGCTACCGCCAAGGGCCGTTCCCCGAAGACTACGAGCTCTGGCTGCGCTGGCTGGAGGCCGGGGCACGCCTGGGCAAGGTGCCCGAAACCCTGCTGACCTGGAACGACCCGCCAGGCAGGCTCTCACGCACGGACCCGCGCTACGGGCAGGACGGCTTCCACCGGCTCAAGGGCGAATATCTGGCCCGCTGGCTGGCCCGGCACAACCCGCATCATCCTGCGGTGTGGGTCGTGGGGGCGGGCAGGGTGACCAGGCGCAGGGTGGAGCATCTGCAGGCCAGGGGCGTTCGCGTTCAGGCCTACCTGGATATCGACCCCAGAAAGATCGGCAACCGTGTGGGAGGGATACCCGTGCTGCACCACAGGGACTTGCCCCCGGTTGGGCAGGCTTTCGCGCTCAGCTACGTGAGCAATCCGGGAGCACCCGAACTGATAGCGGATTTCCTGCGATCCAGGGGATACCTGCAAGGCCGGGACTATCTCCAGGCGGGATGAGGGTTTGAGCATACGTGCCGAAAAAACGCCGAAAATAAGGAAAAACGACCATTTTGGTCTTGACTCGTCTTTGGGGTGACTTGAGTTACGTTCGCGTGGCGTTTCTTTGCCAAATTATTTTATTCAATGTTTTAGAGGTGTAGCTTGGTTATTGAACGGAAGGCTCCAAAACGGGTATAGCTCGGGAAGGCCCGCCGCAAGCGACAATCCGAGAAAATGGCGCGAAACATAAAAACAAAGCAGGTGAAAAAGAAATTAAACCTGGAGAATCTGGCGAAAAACGATTCAACGCCTGTGGAAAACTTTTTTAACACCTGTTGATAAAAATGCGGCCTTCAGGTCGCCAAGCCTTGTCCTCCGGTGCTTCCCGACCTGTTCGCCGTCGAGGTCCTTGAAGCGGCTTTTTGCAAACTGAATCGAGATATCAAGAGGTTATGTTTTGGATAACCCCTCGGGGCCGGAAAGAGCGCAGGGCGTTTATCCGGGTTGAGAAAAAAACCCAGGAGAAGCATCAACTTCTCCATGACGCATCCGACCTGGAACCACATCCTCCATATACTCGAACGCAGCCTGAATCCCGGCCTGTATCAAGTGTGGATCAAGCCCCTCTCGGCCGCCGTGGCCGATGGGCGCATATGTCTGACGGCCCCTAACGAATTCGTGGCGGCCTGGGTGCGGGACCGCCTCTCCGGGCAGATCGCCGAGGCCGCGGCCCAGGTCATGGGCGGGGCTCCCGCCATCACCGTGACGGCCCGCGACGCATCCGTAGCACCCCTGATCGAAACCTCCACCGCCCTGCCCGCGCCCAAGCCGGAAGCCCCCGCGCCCGCAAGCGACTGCGTTGACCCGGCTTTCCGCTTCTCGTTCGACCAGTTTGTGGTGGGGCCCTCCAACGCCCTGGCCTACGAGGCCTCCCTGGGCCTGTGCAGGCGCAACCTGCCCGCCAACCAACTATTCATCAGCGCGGGGCCGGGCCTGGGCAAGACCCACCTGAGCCAGGCCATCGGCCGCATGATGCTGGCCGACATGAAGCAGGCCAAGCCCAAGGTGCGCTACCTCTCGGCGGAGGAGTTCTCCTCCCGGCTGATCCTGTCCATCAAGATGCGCGAGATGGACCGCTTCAAGGCCAGGTTCCGCGAGAACGTCGACATCCTCATCCTGGAGGACATCCATTTCTTCCAGGGCAAGCTCAAGCTGCAGGACGAACTGCTCAACACCATCAACACCCTGGAGTCCCGGGGCTGCCGGGTGGTGTTCACCAGCTCCTTCCTGCCCAAGGAGCTCTCCGGGCTGGACAGCCAGCTCGCCTCCAGGCTCGGCGCGGGCTTCCTGGCCACCATCGACCAGCCCGACTACGCCACGCGCCTGAACATCCTGCGCCGCAAGGCCGGGCTGCACCAGGTGCTGCTCCCCGACGACGTGGCCGGGCTGCTGGCCGACAAGCTCCGCACGGACATCCGCCAGCTCGAATCCTGCCTGCAGAACCTGGCGCTCAAGGCCCGCATCCTGGGGCAGGGCATCTGCATGGACATGGCCTGGGACGTGCTGCGCAACTACGACCTGGAGCAGCCCAACATCAACCTGGACCAGATCGTGGATTACGTGTGCACGGTCTACAGCATCCAGCGCGAGCACCTCGTCTCCAAGAGCCGCAAGCGCCAGCACGTGATCGCCCGCAACACCGCCTTCTTCCTGGCCCGCAAGCACACGCCCCTCTCCCTGCAGGACATCGGGCAGCGCTTCAACCGCAGGCACTCCACCGTGGTCAAGGGCATCACCGCCGTGGAGCGGCAGCTGACCCTGCAGACCCCGCTGGGAAGGCAGCTCGAGACCGCCATCGACCGCCTGGCCCAGTAGCTCCGGCCTGACCCCAGAATAACGCCAAGACGATTGGGGAGGCGCTGCCTCCCCAAACCCCTCCGCCCAGGCTCTTGGGCAGTGGAGTGACTCCCCTGCACCCCCAATAATTTCGCATTTTCACAGGAAGCCGCTCCAAATAGCGGCCGGCACGGCCAGCACGCCGGGGCGCGCCCCGGCATGCGGGGCCGTGCCGGTCGAATTGCGGGGTCCAGGGGGATCATCCCCCTGGCGGGGCGTGGGGCAGCGCCCCACTCTTTGTTGGACGGCGAATACGCCTCAAACTGCCGCAGCTGCACTCGTATCAACTGGCGGCCCGGCTGGCCGTGCGATGGCAGGTTCGTTTCAGTCCTGCCCGTCCTCCAGCACGGCCAGCTCCATGTCGCCCCAGACGCCCACCTGGCCGCCCACCTGGGCGAACACGCCAAGCACGCCAAAGGCGGCCAACTCCTGGGCGCGCTCCAGCACCAGGGGCAGGTGCTCCGGGCTGCGGGCCAGGTTGCCCAGGGTGGTGGCGGCGGCGTCGGCCAGGGCTCCGGAGCGGGCCTTGACCGTCACCAGGTCGGCGGCCCCGAAGGAGAGCGAGTGCCCGATGGTGGCCGAGGAGCCACACAGGGCCAGGGGACTCTCCGCAGGCTCCAGGCGCAGGGCCAGCCGGGCGCCCTGCACGGGCTTGGCCAGCAGGGCCACGAGCCTGGGGCGGGTGGTGTGTATGTAGATGTCGCCGCCGTTTTCCACCAGGATGTCGGGCGACAGGGGGGCGAATCTGTCCGCCACGGCCTGGGCCACGGCACCGGCCACGGCGGCCATGGGACCCACCTGGCAGAGCCTGGAGGCCTCCAGCATGGCCCGGACCACGGGCGGGGCCTGTTCCTCGCCAGGTTCCACGGGCAGGGGGGTGAGGGAGTGCCTGAACCCGGGATGCAGCAGGATGTGGTTGGTGAGCCCGGCGCGCACCTCGGCCAGGTAGGCCCCGGCCTCTTGGGAAAGGTCTCGCCGGGCCGTGATGCGCAGGTCGGACTCCCCGGCGACGACCTGGAAGAATGTCTCGCCCGGGGCGGGGCGAAGGGCTTGACGGTAGGCCCTGTTGGGGTCCGTGTGGATCATCCGCTCCCTCCGGTTGTGGCGTGAAGCCGTGCGGGCCATGGCCCGCGCCGGGCGAGACTGCCACGGGCGCACGCGGCGGACAAGGCCTTTGCTTGCCCCGATCGCGCTTCGGGGGTAGCCCTGGCATGGGGCAGTCAGCCACCCGGCCTAATGGAAATCCCTGTTGTGGCCGATGGGACGGCAAGACCCGCGCGGTCCCCAAAGGAGAAGCAGCCCAGCATGCCCAGGTTGTCACAACTCGTCGACCAAATGCCCCAGATGGCCCATCCCCGGCTTGCGGCCCCGGGCATCGGGGTCTGGCTGGTCTGGGAGGGGCAGCTCTCCACCATAGTCGGCCAGATATTCTACGACTTCGGCGGGTTCCTTCAGGCCGAGGAGGGCCACCAGAGCCTCTGGTTCTTCTTCGGGGACGAGGCGGTCAAGGCCCTCGGCAGGCTCTCCGGCTATGCCCGGGTCAACCGGCTGCCGCTGCTCATTCAGCTCTTTCCGGCCTCGCTGCTGATCGGCTACAAGTTCGAGCGGAGCTTCAGCTGCGCGGAGGAGTTCCTCAATCAGGAGGTGGCCCCCCCGCAGGACCTGGAGATGCTGGTCCACCCCGATTTCGAGCCCCTGGTGAGGCCCCTGCCGGGCATGAACCTCAAACCCGCGCCCCCGGTGCCCGGCCTCTCGGCGGCGCAGTACGGGCAGCTCACGGCGGACATCGCCCTGGCCCAGGATTCGCCGCTGGGCTGGTACTTCATGCTGCGCCCCCTGGGCGACCCCCTGGACAAGAATTCGGCCGAGGGCTGGCGGTCCATCTTCTCCGAGCTGCAATCCCTGCTGGAGCGCATCGCCGCGAAATATATCTCCAACGAGGGGTATCTGATCTTCGGGGTGGACAACGTGCGCTCGTTCCGCAACGTGGTGCGCGAGCTGCTCGCCCTGGAGGGCTCCATCCGGGCCTCCGATTCCGGTAAGAAGTACTGGCCGTGCGTCATGGCCTGCACCCTCAAGCTGGGCCAGCACCTCCACAAGGATTTGCCCAGGCGCATCAACCTGGACTGGTCGGACATCTCGCCCGATTACCCGCACATGAGCTTCCGCTCGGCCCTGTATCTGGGGCCTGGTTTCCGGGTCAACGACGTCCGGCGAACTTCGAGCACCCCATCCATCGACGACTGGTGCAGCATCTCCCTGATCGAGGAGGACGGCGCGCCCGACATCCAGGACGAGGTTCCCTTCAAGCCCCCGGCGAACCTGCTGGCGGGCAGCCTGGCCCCGTGCTTCTACTGCGGGCTCACCAGCCACGAACCCATGGACTGCCCCTCCAAGACCCTGCAGGAGGCTGACCCGGGCGTCTGGGACAGGCTGGGCCTCATCGACATGGCCAAGCTGGAGGATGCCGGGATGGGCATCAACCAGCTCATCGCCGCCGAAGGCCCGGGAGCGCTCCGCGAACTCCTTGGCGCCCAGGACGAGCGCGAGGCCATCGTGCGGGGGATCTTCGAAATCGGCTACTTCTGCCAGCTCCGTTGCGTGGACCGCATCTGGCGCAGCACCGGCAAGGAGCTGCCCAGCGGCCTGGATACGCTCAACTCCCCCAACGACGGCGTGTACCTCTGGGACGCCCTGCACATGGCCAAGGCCGGGGATCACGAGAATTTCGAGCAGGAGATCGCCGCCAACCTCGCAGCCTACGGACGCGGTTTTCAGCCGCGAAGCGTGCAGGGCTTCGTGGCCATGGAGCAGGGCGACTGGAGCCGGGCCGGCTATTTCTGGCAGGAGGCCTCCCGCAGCGCCTACACGCCCCTGCAGCGCGGCTGGCTGTATTTTCTCGAAGCACGGGGCTTCGAGGTGCAGGGCGACTACCCGCACGCCGCCGGGCTCTACCGCCAGGCCCGTTCCGAGTGCCCCCGCTGGCTGGAGCCCGGCTATCGCCTCGGCGTCTGCCTGGTGAAGCAGGGCTTCACCGACAGGGGCATGAACGAGATCGGCGACCTGCTCCGCCTGGACCCCAACATCTTCAACCGGGTGCTGATCGACCCGGAGCTGGAGCGCGGGCGCATCCACATTCTCTCGGCCCTCAAGACCCCCTGGAGCGAGGCCAAAGCAGCCCGGGACGAGAAGCTGGAGGCGGTCAAGTGCCTGCCGGACTACCTCAAGAGCTGGTTCCGGGACGACCACCCCTTCCTTCAGGAGGGCATCCGCCACGCCGAGGAACTGGGCGGCATGTGCGCCATCAGCAACTACGTCTGCTTCATCTGTGTGGTGCGCCAGTACGAATCCCTCCAGGCCGAGCTGCGCAAGGCCGTGGAGCAGGCCACCAAGGCGCTCGGCAAAACCCTGGACTCGCTCCACGAGGAGCTCAAGGCCATCCATCACGAGGCCGCCTGGTTCCCGTTCGGCAAGCTGCTGCGGGAATTCAACAAGGATTACAACTCCTGCGCGGCCAAGCTCAACTGGATGCGCACGGCCTCCATGCAGGTGGCCGCGAACTTCCGCAAAAGCCAGGACTACGTGGAGGAGATCGAGTCCACCATCACCCTGCTCAAGGCCAGGCTGGTGACGCTGCGCATCGTGCGCGACTCCACGCTGTTCGTGCTGCTGCTGGGCAAGAGCTTCATGTGGCTGGAGCTGGCGGGCATGGTGCTCTCCCTTGTGGCGGTGCCGGGGATCATCTTCCTCTCGCAGAAGTTCGGCCAGGCCTGGATCGGGGACGCGCTCTCCAGCCAGAAATGGCAGGTGCAGAAGGGGC
>JBKICO010000094.1:561-4351 GCA_046567065.1 Acidobacteriota bacterium | reverse complement strand
GACCGCACTGACCTTCGAGAAGAAGCTCGCCGAGCTCTTCAAGGAGGGCGAGGCGCGGGAAGCCAAGGCCGCTGGGGGAAAGGTGAAGGGCGCTGCGAAGGCCGCCTCCGGCAAGGGGGGCTCCAAGGCCCAGCCGTCGGGCAAGGGCGACGCCAAGGGCGGCAAGAAGAAGTAGCGGGTTTCCAGGGCCTGGCCAGGCCCTGCTTTGATTCCTGCTGAAATTCCGCAGGTGGCGCGAGGTAACGGCATCGCTTTTACGGCCGGGCGCACCCGGCGTCACCCCGCAAGGAACACATGGGTGGCAAGGCGTAACAGCCGCGCTCGCTGTGAAGGGGCGGGCAGTGCCCCGGCGGGCGGCCCGTCCGGAAGCCGCAAAAAAAGCGGGCCCCCGCAAGGAGGCCCGCTTTAACGTCAGTGGAGTCTGTAAGGACTACACGCAGCCGGTGGGCTTGGGCAGGCCGGCCATTTTGCAGGCGCCTTTGCCGGGGCCGGAGGGGAACAGCTCATAGATGTGCTTCAGCTTGTACCCGGTGACCTTCGAGAGGATGCGGACCATCGGAGCGATGCCGTTCTTCTTGTAGTAGTCCTGCAGGAACTCGATGACCTTGTTGTGCTCATCGTTGAGATCCTTAATGCCCTCGGACTCCTTCACGTACTCGACCCAGTCAGGGTTCCAGTCCTCGAAGCGCTGCAGGAAACCGTCCTCGTCAACCTCGAAGGTCTTGCCCTTGAATTCAACAGTGGCCATTCTCCATCCTCCTTGGCGTTGCTTGAACAATCTATCGGTTGCCTTGAGTTGCCATGGATGCCTCACGAGAGGAATCCGAACCGTAAACAGCTACCCGCTGTCTTGGTACCATCATGGACGCATGGCTCTTAACTGAAGACAGTGCTTCATGCAAGGCCGGATGCGTCTGGGTGTGGTCCCCACCTGAATTCGTGACGTCTTAAAGGCGAATTCCGAGTGTTGTCAATTCATTTCGATAGCAGATCATTTTGGTATGATTTGCTCGAGATGGGTCCGGGCGAAATCCAGGCTCGGGTCCATCTCCAGGGCCTTGCTGAGGAACGTGACAGCCGCGTCCGTATGACCTAGGAATTTATGGCAAAGCCCCAGGTTGGCCAGATCCATGACCGAGCCGGAGTCAAGGGCGAGGGCCGCCTCGAAGTCCCCCGCGGCGTCGGCGTAGTTGCGGGCCTTGAAACGGCAGACCCCGCGAAGGTTGTGGTATTCCTTCACTTCCGGGCTGATGCCGATGGCCTTGGTCAGGATGGGCGTGGCTTCCTGCCACTGCTCCAACTGGGTCAGGGAGTAGGCCTGGTAGAACAGGGCCAGGGCCTCGTCCTCCTGCTCGGGCTGGAGCACGGATGCCTGCTCGAACAGCTCGATGGCCTCCAGCACCTCGCCCTGGCGCAGGGCCAGCAGACCCCGGAAGAAGGGCAGGCAGGGCGCGTCCGGGCAGGCCCCGGCCAGCACCTCCAGCCCTGCGGCGGCTTCGTCCTCGGGGCTCTCCTCGGCCAGGATGCGGCCTACGAACAGGGCCACGCTGGCCCTGGGGGTGCGCTCCCGGAAGAGGAAGCCCGGCACGAAGCTGTAGTTGGCGGAGACGCCCAGATCCTTCTGGGTGGTCTCCACGGTGTAGAGGGTGTAGCCCTGGGCGCTGAGGCCCCGGCAGAAAGCGTCGATCTCGTCGAGCATGTCCTGGCGTTCGACGCCCGGCAGGCGGTCGATGCTGGTGGACGGCCCCTGGGCCAGCCAGCCCAGCTCGCCCAGGTCGGTGAACTTGCGCAGGCCCGAGGCCTCGTAGTTGCTGCCGGTCTCGAAGTCGCCCGCAAGCTGGGCCACCTCGGTGATGGCCCGCACGGCCGCCTTCACCGGCGAGGTGGCGGTGCCCGCCGTGAACACGATCTCGCTCCTGATGCCCAGGGTGGAGGAGTCGTAGGCCAAGGCCCCGACCGTGGGCACGGGCATGTTCAGGCTGAAGTCCTTGAGCCAGAGCGTGACGCCGTTGCGCTTGAAGGCGTCCACCAGCCCGGCCAGCACGGGGTCTTCCAGGTTGACGAGGTCGATGTTGGGCAGGTGGGGTTGCTCCCTGTCGATGACGGCGCTCACGTGGCGCTCCACCAGCTCGCAGGCCCCTTGCAGGATGGACTCCTCCAGGCAGTTGCCCGCCGAGGATCCGTTGAATTCGTTGAGCTTCTTGAACCAGTCCAGGGGCACCATGACCTCCTGGCCGTCCTGCACGCGGGTGGCGGGGTGGAAGCGCCAGGGTACCAGGTCCATGAGGGCGGCGGCCTGGTCCGGGGTGATGGTGTCGTGCACGGAGTGGATGATCTCCTCGATGGGGATCACCTTGCCGGGCCACAGGGCCTGCGCCTGGGACCAGGTGGCCAGGGTGAAGTTGGACTCCTCGGCCCAGAAGCTGAAGTAGCTGAAGCGCTCCGCCAGCTCCATCAGGGCGGAGGCCTCGGCCTGCGCCGGGGATGCGCCCTTGCCCATCTGCTTGCGGGTGGGCATCACGCCGCGGGCCTGGGCCCCGCAGATGCTCAGATATACGGGAATGCCCAGCCGCCCGGTGTCGGTGCGGCGCAGCTCGGCCAGGATGCCGCCGTGTCCGGCGAAGAGGGCCTTGACGCGCTCCACGGTGCTCTCGGGGGAGCAGAGCTTGTCGGAATCGCAGGTGTACCCTTTGGGGGTTCTTTGCAGTTTACGCATCGGTACGTCTCGTCATGCGGTAAAGCACGCAGGTTTGTGAATCCCCCGAATCGTCGCGGCAGGTGGTCTGCGTGCGCTGGATGCGGAAGTTCTGTTGGGCTTGGGCGAAAAACGTCGCCGCCTCGCGGCAGTGGTCGCAGGAGAGCAGGACCTGCGCGTCGGGCCGGGGGGCCATCTGGCGCAGGAGCAGCTCCAGCAGGGGGGCGTGCAGCGAGGGGATGTAGAGCGCCTCGGAGGCCAGGATGACGTCGAAGGCCTCATCCGTGCCGCCGCTGCCGATATCCAGGATGGCGGCCCGGGCCTTGGCCTCCAGGCCGTTCTTGATGATGCTGGCCCGGATGAACAGCAGGGCCTCGGGCTCGATGTCGGTGATGGTGGCCTCGCAGCCGCTCATGGCGGCGGCCAGGCCGCACAGGCCGAGTCCCGCGCCCACCTCCAGCACCTTGCGGCCCGGCCGGGCGGAAAGCCCCGCCGCGAGCATGGCCAGGGGCAGCGATGCGGGCCAGAGCTTGGCCCAGAAGGGCAGCACGAGCTTCTCCCCCGGGGCGGAGCGGGCGGCCAGGCGGTCGATGTAGGCGGGCAGGTCCGTTATCTGGAGGATGTCGATGGACAGCGGCCCCAGGGCCACGGTCTCGAACCCTACTGGATAGAGCGAAGAGGCCAGGGCCAGGATGTCTTCCAGGCGGGAATCGGCGGACACGGCCAGTTCCAGGATGCGGGGATCGGTCATGGAGAGCGCTCCTCATGGGCATCCGAAGATGCAACAAAAAAGGCCGAACCCGCAGGTTCGGCCTTGTTCGATCCAGTGGAGCGGGAGACGGGATTTGAACCCGCGACTTCAACCTTGGCAAGGTTGCACTCTACCACTGAGTTACTCCCGCGATCTGGAGGCGGCATCCGGATTTGAACCGGAGAATGGAGGTTTTGCAGACCTCTGCCTTACCACTTGGCTATGCCGCCTCGCGCAAAGGGAAGCTGTGTTTAGGGAAAAACTTCTACCTTGTCAACAGCTTCCAAAACATCCATTCAGAAAAATTCCCCTGCCGGTGGGGAAGTGGAGCGGGAGACGGGATT
>JBKICO010000094.1:0-551 GCA_046567065.1 Acidobacteriota bacterium | reverse complement strand
TCTGCCTTACCACTTGGCCATGCCGCCGGGAATACAAACGTTGGAGCGGGAGACGGGATTTGAACCCGCGACTTCAACCTTGGCAAGGTTGCACTCTACCACTGAGTTACTCCCGCTCGGTGGCGAGAGGCGTGTCTAAAGAGATGGGGGGGGAAAGTCAAGCGTCAAAATCAGGAAAAACATCATGGTTTTCAATGTGCCAATGGTTTTGAGCGGATAGCGGGCCATATTTTTGCCGGGGCCGTCCGGACCGGGCCTGGGGAGCGCGTGGGCCGCATTCCTGCCGTGGCATTGGGCGGCGAAAAATCATTATTCCGGCGCGTTACGTGCGTTTCGGCCCATGACGGCCACGTCTCCCGCTCCATCACGCAGCCGTCAGCCAGCCGCCCGGCCCGCCTCCGGCAGGAACATGAGGCCAGCCTCTTTACCTCCGTCCGCAAATCCTTTAGAGGGACTCACTTCGTTGCCTTGGGTTTCAGTTACTTCGGAGGTTCCAATATGGATCAAAAGGATCTCGATTTCTTCCGGACGTATCTCAACGACTCTCTGCA
>JBKICO010000093.1:0-3179 GCA_046567065.1 Acidobacteriota bacterium | reverse complement strand
AATCCCCGGTGCCCATGTGCGGCGTGCCGCACCACGCCCTCTCGGCCTACCTGAGCCAGCTTTTGGAGAAGGGCTACAAGGTCGCCATCTGCGACCAGGTGGAAGACCCCAAGCAGGCCAAGGGCCTGGTGAAGCGCGAGGTGACGCGCGTGCTCACGCCGGGCACCGTGGTGGAGGACGTCAACCTCCAGGCCAAGCGCAACAACTACCTGGCCGCCCTCTTCTGGGAGCCGGACGAGCGCGCGGGCGGCCTGGCCTGGATCGAATTCTCCACGGGCGAGTGGTCCGGCCTGCACAGCCGCGACGAAGCCCAGCTCTGGCAGTGGGTCGAGAAGATCCAGCCCAAGGAGCTCCTCCTGCCGGACATGAAGGCCCCGCCCAGGCACGTGCCGCAGCTCGGCATCCAGATCACCAACTATCCGCACAAGCCCCATTTCGACCTGCCCGCCGCCACCGCCAGGGTGCTGGAGGCCCAGGAGGTCGCCAGCCTGGAAACCCTGGACCTGGGCGACAAGCCCCAGCTCGTGCGGGCCATGGGGGCCATGCTCTCCTACCTGGCCCAGACCCAGAAGCAGGGCCTGGGGCACCTGGGCGCCTTCCGCCCCCTGAACCTGAGCCGCCACCTGCTGGTGGACGAGGTGACGGAACGCAACCTGGAAATTTTCCGCCGCCTGGACGGCCGCAAGGGCCAGGGCACCCTCTGGCACGTGCTGGACCGCACCGTGACCCCCATGGGCGGCCGCCTGCTGGAGATCCGGCTGCGCCAGCCCTGGGTGGACCTGGAGACCATCACCGAAAACCAGGACGCCGTGCGCTTCTTCTTCAAGGAAGACAGCCTGCGCGAGGCCATGCGCGAGGCCCTGGACGAAGTTTACGACCTGGAGCGCCTCTCCACGCGCATCTTCCTGGGCCGGGCCACCCCCAAGGACTTCCTTGCCCTGCGCAACACCCTGACCGCCCTGCCCGGCATCCACGACCTGCTGGCGGGCGACGGCCTGGACGGCGCCCTCTTCAGCGTGGAGAAGCCCCGGGCGCTGGGGCGCGTTCTCCAGTCCTGGGACCAGATGGAGGACGTCCGGGAGCTGCTGGCCGCCGCGCTGGCCGATTCGCCCCCGGCCACCATCACCGAGGGCGGCCTGTTCCGCTTCGGCTACCACTCCGGCCTGGACGAGCTGATGGAGCTCACCGAGCACGGCGAGTCCAAGCTGAAGGAGCTGCTGCTGAGCGAGCAGGAGTCCAACTCCCTGCCCAAGCTCAAGCTGGGCTACAACCGGGTGTTCGGCTACTATTTCGAGCTTTCCCGCGCTGGCGGCCAGGTGCCCGAGCATTTCGTGCGCCGCCAGACCCTGGCCAACGCCGAACGCTACATCACCCCGGCCCTCAAGGAGCTGGAGGACAAGCTGCTCTCCGCCAGCGAGCGCCGCAAGGAGCTGGAGTACCGCCTCTTCGGCGAACTGCGCGAGACCGTGGCCAAGGCCCGGCCCCGCTTCAAGTCCATGGCCCGCGCCCTGGCCGACCTGGACTACTGGCAGGCCCTGGCCGACACGGCCCGCAAGTGGGAGTGGACCAAGCCCGCCCTGCACCAAGGGCTCGAAATCTCCATCCAGGCGGGCCGCCACCCCGCCGTGGAGGCCGTGCAAGGCCCGGCCAACTACATCCCCAACGACCTGAACATCGCCGGAGACACCCGCCTGCTGCTCATCACCGGGCCCAACATGGCGGGCAAATCCACCGTGCTGCGCCAGGTGGCCATCATGTGCCTGCTGGCGCAGATCGGCTCCTACGTGCCAGCGGCCAAGGCGCGCCTGGGCCTCACGGACCGCATTTTCTCCCGCGTGGGGGCCTCGGACAACCTCTCCCAGGGCCAGTCCACCTTCATGGTGGAGATGATGGAGACGGCGCGCATCCTGCGCCAGGCCACGCGCAGGAGCCTGGTCATCCTCGACGAAATCGGGCGGGGCACCTCCACCTTCGACGGCCTGGCCCTGGCCTGGGCCGTGGTTGAGGACCTGGCCGGGCGCGGCCGCAAGGGCGACTCCAACGAGGGCGGCATCCGCACCCTGTTCGCCACCCACTATCACGAGCTGACCCAGTTGGAAGGCAAGCTGCCGGGCCTGCGCAACGTGAACATCGCCGTGAAGGAGTGGCGCGGGGACATCATCTTTTTGCGCAGGCTGGTGCCCGGCCCCTCGGACCGCAGCTACGGCATCGAGGTGGCCCGGCTTGCGGGCGTGCCCAGCCGGGTGGTACAGCGCTCCAAGGACATTCTTGCCGGCCTGGAGAAAAAGGCGCGGGAGACGCGCGGGGCAGCCCCGCAGGCCTCCGCCCAGCGGACCATGCTCCCCGGGCTCCCCGGGCTCGCCAGCGAGGCCCAGGAGTGCCCCCCTGAACAGGCGCACCCCGTTCTGGAAGACATTCGCAACCTCAAACTAGACAGCATCACCCCCCTGGAAGCCCTGAACATCCTGGGAGGCCTGAAGGCCAAGCTGGGCGGGGAAGCAGGAAGCCAAGGAGAATAGCCCCATGCATTTCTTCGAATACAAGGACGGCCAGCTCTTCGCCGAGGGCGTGCCGGCGGCCGAACTGGCCCGCAAGTTCGGCACCCCCCTCTACGTCTACTCCGCCGCCACACTACGCCGCCATTTCGAGGCCTTCGATTCGGCCTTCGCGGGCGTGCCCCATTTGACCTGCTACTCGGTGAAGGCCAACTCCAACCTGAGCCTGCTCTCCCTGCTCAAGGACTGCGGCGCGGGCATGGACATCGTCTCCGGCGGGGAGCTGCACCGCGCCCTGACCGCCGGTGTTTCCCCCGACAAGATCGTCTACTCCGGCGTGGGCAAGCGCGCCGACGAAATGCGCCAGGCCCTGGCCGCCGGCATCCTGATGTTCAACGTGGAGTCCGCCGCAGAGCTGGAGCTGCTCTCCGCCGTGGCCAGCGACATGGGCAAGACCGCGCGCATCAGCCTGCGCATCAACCCCGACGTGGACCCCAAGACCCACCCCTACATCTCCACGGGGATGAAGAAGAACAAGTTCGGGCTGGACATCGAGTCCTCCCTGGCCACCTACCAGCGGGCCATGGCCCTACCCGGCATCGAGCCCATCGGCATCGACTGCCACATCGGCTCCCAGCTCACCAGCCTGGACCCCTTCCTCGAAGCGTTGGACCGCATCATGAA
>JBKICO010000092.1:0-6012 GCA_046567065.1 Acidobacteriota bacterium | reverse complement strand
GACGATGGTCTTCAGGGGCCTTTCGTGCTCGCTGAACGCCTTGAGGCCCGCCAGCCTGGCAGCGTAATTGATTTTCTTGATGGTGCCCCGGGAGTTGAGGCGGCCGAAGTACTTCTTCTCGGTCTTGAAATCGGGGGGCCAGTGCCGGTCCAGGTGCGGGCCGATGAGGTTGACGTAGGCCTCCAGGGCCATGAATGAAAAAACGACCGCGATCACGGCGTCCTTTGGGGAACATGCCCCCTGCGATCCGATCCTGGCCTGCGATTCCGAGGCAATGCCCCACAGGAACGCATGCATCTGGACGCCCGGGGGGCAGGGCGGCGTCATGTTCCGTGAATCCGGTGCGGGCTGCTCGGCCATGGCGGCGTCACCTTGAACGTGGTTTGGGCATGGCGCGGATGCTACGCCCGCTTTCGGGCCTGTTCAAGCCGCCGGCGGGCGGCTGAGCCACCATTCAGAGCGGCCCCGTGCCGCCCGGCCCCCCCTGGCCTCTCCCCCGCGTTCGGCAAACAAATGGTTCACTCGGGGGAGGCAGGGCTCTGCCGTCCCGGCGAAGCCGTGCCTGGAAAGAGGGGCCGCCCCCTGGCCGGGGGGGATGGCCAGGGGGCGGATGCGAGGAGTTTCGGGAGCGCCCCGCTCTCTTGGGCGCTCCCAAAGGCCTGATGCCTTCTCTGTCGGGTTCGTCCGCTGGCCGCCCGGGGGGGCGGGCGGCCTGAATCCGGCCGGGGGGCGGCCGGGGCGGAACGAAGTTTTGCGTATCGGTTCCGGTTCTCCGTCGTTACGAAGCCCCGGTGTTGCACGTGTTGCCGTGAGGTTTCTTTTCGGCGTCCCGCATCCCGGGGGGGCTGCCGCGCCTCCATCCGCCCGTAGGAAGCGGCCCTCCGGCCGCTTCCAGCCTGTTGCCGCGCGCTAGGCGGCCTTTCTCTCCCAGTTGCGCAGGGCGATCTTGAGCGCCCCGACGGTGAACACGTCGCAGTAGAGGCTGCCGGGGAGCTTGGGCAGGTGCTTGCGCAGATCCTCGTGGGTCAGGTAGGCGCACTCGTCCACGCTCTTGCCTTCCACCAGGGAGGAGAGGGCCGTGAGGCACTGCTTGCTGTATTCGCAGCCCTCGGAAGTGCCGCCCGCGGCCTCCACCGTGCCGTTCTTGATGCGCAGGTCCATGCGGATGGGCAGGTTGCAGCTTGTGCAGCCGTAGGTGCCGGTGGCGTTGGCCCCGTCCACGGCGATGGTCAGCGGAGCTTCGGGCATCATGGGCATGATGGCCGCGCTGGTGTTGGCGGGCACGTGCTCGGGCTCCTGGATGGCCAGCTCGGGCACGCTCTCCACGGCAACTTCGCGGCGCACGGCGTCCAGGTCGATGACGGTGGGGTCAACCAGGCTGAAGCCGCAGCTTCCGCCCCAGTCCTGCTCGTCGGCGAAGCGGCCGTTGTAGCGCACGTCGTCGAGGATCAGGAAGTCGGTGGAGCCCAGGATGCGGTCCCAGCGGTGCACGAAGAAGTGGAAGCGCTCCGGGTCGAAGGAGTCCACGTCCTTCCAGGTCCAGTTCATGTGGCAGTATTCATCGTCGTAGCCGAGCAGGGCCAGGTAGCGGGCCTTGCTGTCCAGGTAGTGGCGGCGGCGCAGCAGCACGGCGCTGTCGGCGATGCCGGTGGAGTCCATGGCTGCGGGCTGGCCGTCCAGGTCCACCTTGATGACGCATTCGTCATCGATCTTCATGCCGCAGGTGCTGGTGTTGCCGTTGCGCCACCAGTGGATGTACTTCTTGGTGTAGAACTTGCGGCCGAGTTCCTTGATGCGTTCGACTGTCTTGGAGGATACGGGGTGCAGAGCGAGGTCGCAGCGCCGTCCGGTGATGGTGAGTGTGAGGTTCATGAGGAGTCTCCTATGGTATTCGGCGCACTTCGTTGGGAGGCCGCGCCGGTGGGTTTTGTGAAAAAAAGAGCATAATCCGGGCCAAAGTTGAATGGCCCGAAATTACGCCATGTTGCAAAAAGTTGCGGCTTTTGCCGCTTCGGAGTAGACGTATTTTTAGTCCGGTGGCCTGGGGGGCAGGCCTCGGAACGTGGGGAGAAACGCGGGGGAACCTAAGATATGGAAGCAATCGGGGAGCCGTTTGCCTGCACGTCCATGTGCTCGTTCATCATGGACAGCGTGGCCGATGGCGTGTTCACCATCGATCTGAACTGGAAGATCACCTATTTCAACCGCTCGGCCGAGCTCATCACAGGCGTGCCGGCCGAGTTCGCGGTGGGGCGCACCTGCGCCGAGGTCTTCCGCACGCGGGACTGCGAAGGGGCCTGCGTGCTCAAGGCCTGTATCGAGCGGGACCAGCGCATTCTGCACCGCACCATGACCATCCTGCACAAGGACGGCACCCCCATGCAGGTCACCATCAGCGCCGCCCCCCTGAAGGACGACGCCGGGCGCATCATCGGCGGGGTGGAGACCTTCCGCGAGCTCACCGGATTCGAGCGCCCCGGCCGCCCCAAGGACGACAGGACCACCCAGGAGTTCTGCACCCGCGACCCCTACCTCTCGGACGTGGTGCGCATCCTGCCCCAGATCGCCGGGAGCGACGCCACCGTGCTGCTGCTGGGCGAATCGGGCACCGGCAAGGAGCTGTTCGCCCGGGCGGTGCACCGGCTCTCGGGGCGCTCCAAGGGGCCCTTCGTGGCCGTGAACTGCGGCGCCCTGCCGGAGCAGCTCATGGAGTCGGAGCTGTTCGGCTACAAGGCCGGGGCCTTCACCGACGCCCGCAAGGACAAGCCCGGCCGCTTCGAGCTGGCCGAAGGCGGCACCCTGCTGCTCGACGAGATAGGCGACCTGCCCTATTCCCTGCAGTCCAAGATCCTGCGCGTTCTGCAGGAGCGTGTCTACGAGCCTCTTGGCGGCGTGCGCAGCATGAAGGCCAACGTGCGCGTGGTGGCCTCCACCAACCGCGACCTGGCCAGGATGGTGGACGAGGGCCTGTTCCGGGGCGACCTATACTACCGGCTCAACGTGGTGCAGTTCAAGCTGCCCCCCCTGCGCGAGCGCAACCAGGACATCCCCTTGCTGGTGGAACACTTCCTGCGCCTGCGGCGCGGCTCCACGCCGGGCAAGCAGATCAGCGGAGTGACCCCGGAGGTCATGCGCATCCTGACCCGCTACGATTACCCCGGCAACATCCGCGAGTTGGAAAACATCATCGAATACGCCTGCATCCTCTGTCCGGGCGGGCTGATCGAAGCCGGGCACCTGCCCAGGCACCTGCGCCCGGCGGCACCCGCCAACAACGGGGGGGACCTGCCCATGAGCATGGTGGAGATACGCCTGCAGGCCGCGCAGAGGGCCGTGCGCCGCAATCAGGGCAACCGCAACGCGGCCTGCCGTGAACTTGGAATTACCAAGGATACTCTGCGCAGGATTCTCCGCAGTACCGGAGAAGGCGAAGAATAAGTCCCCAAAACGCCGAAGGGCGAAAAATTCGTCCGTTCGGATTGTGAGGCCGCAGACTCTTGCCATCCCGGCATGTGAATTGCGTCGGTGATGGCCTGTGTCCTCCTGGGTTCGCCTGTGTAGGCCGGATCGGCATCCCGCCATGCTCCGGGGCGAGGAGGCTGATTCACGAGGATGCGGCGCAACCTCCCGGGCACCCATGAATCCCATCGTAGAATTCCATGTGGCCTTCGCACTGCGGGGCGGCCCGCCCTCAGTCCAGGTGCGCCCAGAGCGCTCCGGCGTTCCAGGGCAGGCTTCCGATGTTCGCAGGCTTTGCGCCCAACCTGCATGCCGGTCGTGCCGGATTCTTGGGCATGCCGCCAGAACCATGATCCCGCATTTCCTCCGGCCCCTGTAAAGGCCATGCCGTCCTTACGGCAGAGTGCCCCGCCGGGCATGACATTGCGGCGAGCTTGTCATGTTTTTGGTTGCATTTGGGTTGAATTGCTTTACAGTGTTGCAGCGTTTAGGACGACGGGGCGCACGGCGACGGCGGCTCCCCCGAGTATTCCTTTTGAGTATTTACTTGCGGTATAAATTTCTTTAGGAATGCAGGAAAGGAAGAACGCCATGAATCTTGTTGAAAAGGTCAGGCAGGGGATCTCCCGGATGGCGCGCGAGCACGGCGGGCCCTCCAGCCTTGCAGAGAAGTCCGGGGTGGGCCAGCCCAACATCTCCAAGTTCCTTTCCGGCAAGGCCGTCCCCCGCTTCGATACGGTCGCGCGCATACTCGAAACCCTGGGGGCGCGCATTCTTTTCCCCGACGAGGAGCGCGACACCACCAAGCCCGTGGTCTTTGTGGGCGCAAGGCGCTCCGGCGGCGTGGCGGAGGGCGTCGGACAGCCCGACCCGGAGAGCTACATGGCCATCCCCCTGGCCCAGGGCCAGGTGGCTGCGGGCGCGGGCCTCATCCCCGAGGATGCGGTGCGCGGCTGGGTGCTGGCCATGAAGGACCAGTCCTCCATCCGCTACCGCACCAACCTGGTTGCCCTGGAGATCGGGCGCGGCCAGGAGTCCATGGTGCCCACCCTGCACCCGCTGGACATCGTCCTGGTGGACCGGGACGACTTCCGCCCCGAACCGGACGGCTCCATCTTCCTGGTGCGCGAGCCAGGGCCGGACGCCGAGGTCTCGGTCAAGCGCGTCTACACCAGCCGCCGCGACGGGCAGACGCTCGTCACCTTCATCTCCGACAACCCGGACAAGCGTTCCTTTCCTCCCCGGGTCTACAACCTGGAGGCGGACTATCAGGGCGACCTGCGCCGCGCCATCATCGGCCGCGTGGTCTGGGCCTGGTCGGATATGACGCGCAAGTAGCCTCCCCCGCCTTTCGTTCCCCTTCCGCCTAGGGCGCTTTGGCACCCAGGCCGCTCCAGTTGGCGAACGGCCCTGGGGGCGCTCGCGCATGCGCCGCACGGGGCCTCTCCGAGCCCCATTGAACCCCTACTTCCCCCCGTCACATCGTCGTCCCAGGTCAGGTTTGAGCCGCCCTGTAGTTGCGGGCCCGCCCCGAGTCCGGCCAGAAGCCGGCACATTGAACCGCCCTGGTCTCGATTGATCGTCCATTGCTGTTCTGGGTCGAGCCTCGAGCCGCCTGTAGCTGCCGGAGGCCACCCCGGGCCACCCGAGCCGTCCCGCGCGCCATTGACCCTGCCTTCCCCTGTCCCGTCGTCGTCCCGGGCTCGGCTTGAGCCGCCCTGGCCAGCTTGCCCGGGTTTGACCGTCACTGACCGTCCTTGGTGCTGGTCCGCATGGGCGCCCCATGTCCGTGGCCGAGTGAGCCCGAACCATGGAGCATCCATGCTGCCGTGGCGGGCGGGGCACGCTTCTGATGCGGTTCCGCCGCGCGGTCGATCTGTCCATGCCCCATCCAGCAGAAAGGCCTCCTCCTGCGTGCACAAAGGGTCGGCAGAGTATGCCGCATTCTCCCCTGTTCCGCGTCCCCTTGCATTATAGGCATGCCGCCGTGGCATCATCTGCGATTTCACCGATGGCCGCTGCGCCGGTCAGTTCCTGGTGTTCCGGGAGATAGCCGGAACGCGGCAGCCCGCATAGGAATGCTGTATTGCGCAGCGATATTTGTTTGCATAAATTGTATACGAGAAATTCTTTTCGTAAGAATTTTTCTTCACGAGGAGAAGAAAAATGCGCGTATAATCTCTCAATTCTTTGTTATTCTCTAAAATCACTGCGCCTTGACAAAAATACGTTTACGAATAGATTCGGTTCCGCGTCGTGCGTGAAGAAGTGCGGCAGACGCGGCGAGGCAAGTACCGGAAGACCCGAAACGCTATGCGTTCCGAGGCCCAATAACGGGGGCCAGGCAGGGGGGAGGGAAGTCCGCAAGCTGGCGGCCGCACGTTCGCAAAAGACGTATAGCGTCCTACAATACAGGACTGCCCGAAGCCGGTGAGGGCTTACCCATCCGGCCCCCCGCCCTCCACGGGGGCAGCAGGCGACACGCTTCATAACCCAGGCCGGGACGGAAATGTGCCAGGGTCCGTCCCGGCCTTCCCAGGAAGGCCAGGCACG
>JBKICO010000091.1:0-5898 GCA_046567065.1 Acidobacteriota bacterium | reverse complement strand
CCGGCGTCGGCCCGGCGTAGACGTTGACTGTCTTGTCGGGCTCGAAGAGGTCGCGCGCGGGCTTGCCGGGCGGATAGAGCACGGGCATCGGCACGCCCTGGGGGGTGAGCATGGCCTGCACCCGGGTGGGCAGGCCGGTCTCGCCGGGGTCGTTACCGTAGGTTTTGTAGCCGGGGGCCGGGGTCAGCCAGAGCACGGCCACGTTGCCGCGCCCGGGGACGGCGGCCAGCTCCCAGCTCAGGGCCACGGGGGAAGGCTGGTCCCCGGCGGGAGCCAACGCGGAAGCCGCGGCTGGCGCCTGGCCAGGCGCGGGAGCCGCGACGGGGGCTTGGGCGCCCTGGGCCAAGGCTGGAAACAGTATCAGGAGCAGGATGGCGAGTTTCTTGAACATGGTTGGCTCCGGTTGTCCGCACACATACGCCAACGGCGGCCGCAAGGCAAAGGCTCGTCCGCGGGCGAATCCAGGCTGGGCTTGGCTAGGGAAGAATCAGGAAGGCGGCGGCCGCCACGCACGTCGGGACGAGGGCTCCGGCGAACAGCCACAGGGGGTTGATGATCCCGCCCTTGAAGCCGGCCTTGAGGATGGAGTAGCCCGCCGGGTTGGGGGCGTTGGCGATGACCGTCAGGCCGCCGCCGGTGACCGCCCCGGCCAGCAGGGCGTGCTTGTTGGGGTCGGAGATGTCGGGCACCAGCGTGCCGAGGTAGGTCAGGGCGGCGTTGTCCGTGATGGCGGTGAGCAAGGCCGAACCGACATAGAGCGCCGTGGCGTCCATGCGCGCGATCAGGAATTGCACCCACCATTGCTGCGGCGGCCCGAGGATCACCAGCCCCGCCAGGAAGACGCCCACCAGGAACGCGGGGCGCAGCATCAGCTCGTTCTGGTGCTCGGCGTAGGCGGCCATGAACCCCAGGAGCAGCACCAGCACGGCCATGAAGGCCGTGGGGTGGTGCAGCAGGGCCACCAGCAGCGCCAGCGCCAGCATGTGCACGGCGGTGATCCACCCGGGAATATCCTCGCCCTTGGCGGCGGAGAACTGGATTTCAACCGTGCGCAGCCGCTTGGCGAAGAGCAGGGTCACCAGCGCGGCGTTGGCCACAACCGCCAGGGCTGCCTTCCAGCCGAAGTTGGCGAGCATGTGCCCGGTGCCCCAGCCCCAGGCGGGGGCGCACATGATGACGGGCGGGGCCGCGAAGTGGGTGAGCACGCCGCCGATGGAGACGTTGACGAAGAGCGTGCCCAGCATGGCGTACTTGAAGGTGGCGGGCAGCGGATGGCGGAAATAGGCCAGGTAGAGTATCAGGGCCGTGACCGTCATGGCGGCGGGCTCGGTGATGAAGGAGCCCATGAGCGGCCCCACGGTCAGCGCGGTGAGGCACACCGCCTGCCCCCTGGGCAGGGGAAGGCGCGCCGCCAGGGCGAAGATGGCCCGGGAGGAGATGGTCACAACCGGCTTGGCCGAGGCCGCCAGCATGATGGCGAACACGAAGGCCGGCTCGGTGAAGGAGATGGTTTCGATATAGCCCACGGCGCCGGACGGGCCGGTAAACACCGCCAGCAGCACCAGGAACACGCCGGCCCAGAAGCCGAACACGGCCTCGACCTCGCCCAGCAGGTGCCACAGCCCGTGGTGGGGGCCGCCGCATTTGGCCCTCTCCATGCAGCGCCCGGCCAGGAAGGTGTGTGAAACCGCGCAGGCGAAAGCCGCCGTGCCAAGTATCGTAGCCAGCGTGGAAAGCTGCATGGGCTGCCGCTACTCGAAGCAGAACTCCACAGTGAAGTCGCCGTGCGGAGTGCTGAACGGTATGGCGATCACGGGGCCGGTGGTCACGTGGGTGATGGTGTGGTTGTCCCCGAAGATCACGGTGGGGGTGGAGGCCTGCATGGTCAGCCCCATCTGGGAGAGCCCAGCGCGGGCCTGGCCCGAGATCATGTTGGTGATCTCGCCCACGGCGTCCTTGGCGTCCTGGATGATGTCCTGCACGTCGTCGCCGAGCATGTTCTTGACGATGGCCACAGCGCACTTCTTGCTGAAGGAGATGGAGATGCTGCCGTGCTTGTCGCCGGTGAGGCCGACCACCGCGGAGACGTCGCCCGCGGCGTTGTTGTTTTTCTTCACGTAGGGCTTGCCCGGGGCCGGGTCGAGCATGGCCATGGTGGAAAGGACGTGCTTCGTGGCCTGCACGAACGGCTTGGCGATCTCTGCGTCGGGGGTGCTCATGCGCGGTCCTTGGCTCTTGGGTGCATCGGGGCGGGGTTGTGCGAGCCCCCGGCTGGAAAGACTGGCCGGACCGCCCCCGCAGCGTAGGAATGTTACCCTCTGAACGAAGCCGGTTCAAGCCATTTCTGAGCGGCCGCCCAGGCCAGGGACGGCCCGGGAGATTGGCCGCCGTCCTTGCCATCCGGCCCCGTGTGGTGTAGCGAAACATAAAGCGGCAGTAAGGCGTGCGATCCCGCACCCTGAACACCCCAGCAGGCCGGTGCATACCGGCGTCCGCCCCCGACAGCATGCAGCAGACCAGCCGACATACCTCCACATCCGCCAGGAACCGGGCCACCGGGTATTCCGACGCCGATTGGGGTGTGCTGGAAAAACGCCTCACCGACACCCGGGACATGCTGCGCGACATCCTGCACCATCTGCGCAAAGTGTTGGACAACCTCCGGTCCGCCGGGGAACACTACCAGAGCGCCGGACGCGCCTGGCGGTCCGCCCAGACCGGCGGACGGCCCGGGCATCGGACCAGCGGCTCCGCCGCCGGTGCCCGCAAAACCGCAGGAGCCGCCAGCTCCCGCGCGCAGTCCGCCCAGGGTTCCACCACCCGCCAGACCACTTTTCGCTCCGCCCAGAACAGCCAGCAGACCACCGGACAAGCCACGTACGCCTCCGCCACGGGCGCGGCAGGCGGCGGCAAACCCGGCTCAGCCGCCAGCGGCGCGGGGGCGCGCTTCTCCGCCAAGGCGGAAGCCACGGGGCCGTTCCAGTCTTCCACCACCTTCCAGGCTGGCCAGTCAGCCCAGTCCGCGCGCACTGGCCAGGCGGGGTCGGCCTTCAACGGCAAGGCCGGGGCCAGCTTCACGGGGAGCTCCGGGTCAGGCGCGGCGGGAGCCCGCTACTACTCCGGGCAGGACAGGCATGCCGGTTCCAGCTTCTCCTGGAGCACGCGCGCCAAGGAGCGTTCCGCGTCGGCCGGACAGAGCGCCTCCGGGCAGGCCGCCGGCGGGCACTCCTCTGGCGGTGCGAATTTCGGCGCTGGCCGCCAGGGGGCTTCGTCGCAGGCCCGGGGCTCGGCCCAGAACGGCCAGCAGCAGGCCCGCGCCGAGCAGGAGAGCCGCCACCGCACCACCGGCCCGGGCGGGGGCTCCAGCTACCAGGACTACAGGCAGCGCACCCACAAGTCGCCCCTTGGCGGCGGAAGGATGACCCTGACCCAGGCTTGCGCCCTGCTCTGCCTGACCTACCCCTGCACCGCCGACGAGGTGAAGGCCGCCTACCGCAAGCAGGCCCGCCGCCACCACCCTGACCTGGGCGGCGACGAAGAGATGATGAAGGCCGTGAACCAGGCCTACGAGATGGCCCTCTCCTGGTGTTCGCCCCTGCGCGGCAAGGCCGCCACCTGGGCCGCCTGACGCGCCGCTACCGCCCCCCTTCCGTCAACCAGGCGTTAAACGCCCCCCCCACACCGCACCGGCCATCCGGGAGCGGCCCGGCGTCATCACGGCCACCCAACCGATTCCGCACCCGGCACAGCCGTCCAAGCCCTTCCGCCGTCCCCGGCATCCCGCCCGGATGCGGCGCGGCACATGAAGCCGCCTAGAACACCTCGGCCTCGAACCAGTAGATGTGCGTGTCGGGCGAACGCCAGGCATCGGGCGCCAGCCCGGCCTTGCGGCAGGTCTGGGCCAGGAAGGTGTACTTGTCCCAGTTCCAGTCCACGGGCACCTGGGGCAGCAGCAGGCCCTGCCGGTGCCCCTGGACCATGATGAGCCCGTGGCGGCCCACCTCCACGAGTTCGGGGTCCGGGCAGGGCGCCACCGGCCCCAGGATGGAGATCTCCACCTCCACCTCATCGAACTCGCTTTTGCTCAGCGGGGGGAAGCGCGGGTCCTCGAAGGCGGCTGAAACGGCCATGCAGCCGATGGTCTCCCACAGGGGCTTGTCCGCCATGATGTGCCCGATGCAGCCGCGCAAGCCCCCGGCGATGCTCAGGCAGACGAAGGCCCCGAAGGGCTCCTTCAGGCGCTCCGTGGGCGGCTGGGGCGGGGTCCAGCAGGCCTGGGCGTTGAGCTTGGCGGCGATGGCCTCGCGCACGAGATGCTTCAGGGCGTTCTTTTCCACGGTGCTCAGCGTGAAGTGGAAGGGTTCCATGGGCTGCTCCTTGTTTAGGGGCGGTCATAACACCTCGCGCGGCTTCATGCCAGCGGCTGCCGACGGAGGCTGGCGCGCGACGCTGGCGCGGCGGGCGCAAGCCGGTTATCGTGGCCCGGGCGGCCTACCCGGCCCGGGCCGCCACTCCGCACCCGCACGGGGAGCGCATGCACGACATCCTCGATCTCGACACCCTGCCCGAGCCGTTGCGCTACGGGCTGGCCCTGGGCGGCGCAGGCCGCAGACACCTCACGGACATGGCCCGGGCCGCCCTGGCCCGGCCTGAACACGCGCGCCTGGGGCTGGACCTGGCCCTGGCCGCCTGGGAGGCCGCCCCCCTGGACGGGGCCATGGCCAGCCTCCTCCAGGACATGGACTCGCGTCTGCCCTTCCTGGAGCGCGGCGTGCGCCAGGCCGTGCGCGCCGCGGCCTCGGGCTGGCATCCCCCGGCGGACGTCTCCACGCTGGCGGCCCTGGCGCAGCGCCGCGACCACGACGCCCTGCGCGCCTGGCTCACGCGGCGCATGGACGCCGAGCCGGACAACCTGTTCTGGCGGCAGCACGCCCTGGACCTGGCCTACCTGCTCGCCGACTGGGACTGGGTGGCGCGCATGCTCCACGCCCGCTGGCCCGAGCCCCTGGAGGCGGCCCGCGCCCTCGTCCGGGCGGACATGCACTTCCATACCGGGGAGCCCGGCCTGGCTGCGAAGCTCTATCAGGGCGCGACGCAGCTCCGCCCGGCCCTGTTCAGGCTGGGAACCTGCCATTTCCTCCAAGGGGATGACCTCCAGGCCCGGAAGCAGTGGCGCAAAGCCCTGGAGCGCGCCCCGTGGAACTCAAGCGTCCTTCTCAGGCTCCACGACAGCCTCACCGGGCGGGACCGCCCCGGCCGGGAGTCCCTCCCCGGGGGGGTCTGCGTGTGCCTCTACACCTGCGGCCGCGCCGCCGAGGTGGACGCCACCCTGGCCGCGCTCTTCGAATCCTCCCTGGAGGGGGCGCGCGTGCTGGCCCTGGACAACGCCAGCCCCGCCGAAACCGCCGGGGTGCTCAAGGCATGGAGGGACCGCAGCGCCGGGCGTCTGGAACTGGTGGAGCTGCCCGTGAACATCGGCGCTCCTGCCGCGCGCAACTGGCTCAAGCGTCTCGCCGGGGAGTCGCGCCTCGCCTTCACGGCCTACCTCGACGACGACGCCCTGGTCCCGCCCGGCTGGCAGGCCAGCTTCGCGGACGCGGTGCAGGCCTATCCCCAGGCCGGGGTCTGGGGCTGCAAGGTGGTGGACCTGGCCGCGCCCTGCCGGGTGCAGCACGCGGACGTGAACCTGCTGCCCCCCGGGCAGGGGACGCGGCCCGAATTCGCGGCCCTGTGCGCCCAGGAGCTGGATTTCGGCCAGTTCGACGCCCTGCGCCCCTGCCTCTCGGTGACGGGCTGCTTCCACCTCTTCCGCACCGAACGCCTGCTCGAAGCGGGTGATTTCGACATCCGCTTCTCTCCCACCCAGTACGACGACCTGGACCACGACCTGCGCCGGGC